>JAKSAU010000567.1 GCA_022361535.1 Desulfobacterales bacterium | reverse complement strand
TAGATCAGTATCGGGCTCCAGGTGACCGGTAATATGGCCGCCAACGCCATCCAGAGCGGTATGCTGGGTATCGATTGCAGAACCTCGATGATGCGCTGGACGACCACGTCGACCCAGCCGCCGTAGTAGCCTGCCAGCCCGCCGATCGTGATGCCGAGGACAAAGCTGACCGCAATGCCGATCAGGCCGATGGTGATCGATATGCGGGCGCCGTAGATGATGCGCGAGAACATGTCCCGCCCGAGCCTGTCGGTGCCGAACAGGAACAGGGTTCCGCCGTCTTCAACACAAAAGAGGTGCTTGCTGGAATCGAAGAGGCCCCAGAGCTTGTATGGATCGCCATCGCAAAAGAAATGGATGGCATAGCTCTTGTCGTAATTCACCGCATATTCGCGTTTCATCACCTCCAGGTTCAAAGTGCGGACGCGCTGATAAACCCTCGGCCCGACAAACTCACCGTTTTCGAAAAGGTGAATCCCCTGCGGCGGCGCGTAAATATGATTGACGTGCCGGCGCGCCAGGTCATAGGGCGCGAAGAATTCGGCAAAGGTGATGACGAAGTAGCAAAACAGCAGGAACGCCGCAGAGTAAACCGCAAGCTTGTGGCGCTTGAATTTCCACCAGATCAGTTGCCGCTGGGACGCGAAATAAAACTTTTCCTGTTCCGGCGTCAGCTTTTCAGCGGCCAGCGGATCGAACGGCTCGGTTGAAACATAGTGCCCGATCTCCTCTCCGGGTTCCGGCAGGGACGACTTGGTCATTTATGCGCTTTCCCCTGCAAACGGATACGCGGATCGAGGATGGCCAGAGCAATGTCCGAGATCAGCACGCCGATGACGGTCAATACGGCCAGGAACATCAAAAAGGTGCCGGCGAGATACATGTCCTGGCTCTGCAGGGCAGAGATCAGCAAGGGCCCGGTTGTCTCCAGCGACAGCACGATGGCGACAACCTCCGCACCGGACACGATCGCCGGGAGGATGTTGCCGATATCGGCGATAAAGAAGTTCAGGGACATTCGGAACGGATATTTCAGCACGGCCTTGACCGGCGGCACGCCTTTCGCCCGCGCTGTGATCACATATTGCTTTTTCAGCTCATCCAGCAGGTTGGCGCGGATACGTCTGATCATCGCGGCGGTACCGGCAGTCCCGATCACGATGACAGGGATCACCATGTGTTCCATGATGGAGCCGAACTTGGCGAGACTCATCGGTTCGTTGATGTATTGCGGGTCCATCAGGCCACCAATGGAGGTGCCGAACCAGACCTTGGCAAAATACATCATGACCAGCGCCAGGAGAAAATTCGGCGTTGCGAGGCCAAGAAGACCAAGAAATGTAAAGCCGTAATCGCCGATCGAGTATTTGTGTGTCGCGGAATAAATTCCTATCGGAAATGCGATCACCCAGGTGAAGATGATCGTCACGAACGACAACAGCATCGTCAGGAACAATCGGCTGCCAATCAACTCCGAAACGGGGCGTTCATATTCAAACGAATATCCGAAATCCCCGTGGAACATCCCCCACACCCAGGTGAAGTAACGCTGCCAGACGGGCTTGTCGAAACCATATTCGACCCTGAGATACTCAATCTTCTTCGGATCGATGGTTTCGCCCGACGCCTCGAGTTCGGCAACATAGCTTTCAAAGAAATCGCCGGGCGGCAGTTCCACGATCGTAAAGATCAGCACGCTGGCAATCGCCAGCGTGGGTATCATCGCCAGAAAACGAAGAAAGATGTATTTCAGCATCTACCTTCTATTCCGCGAACCAGAATGTATCCGGCCGGTATACGCCAAAAAACGATGACGGAGCCCAGGAATAGATGCCCGTCTCCGGCACGTTTTGCAGCTTGCTGTTGATGACAACCGGCTGGATCACTTCGCGGGTGGTGCCGATCGAGAACACCTCCTGAGAATAGATTTCCAGCATTTCGGACCAGATGGACTCCCGTTCCGCATCATTTGTGGAACTGCGCCAAGCATTGTAGAGCTCCAGCAGACGCTTGACGGATGGAAGGCTCGGCGGCTCGCCGGCCTTGCCGCCGGTCTGGGTGTACTGTCCCCATACCGGCCAGTTCGGCTGCGCCGGCGACACGGGGGCAAGTTCTTCCGGATTAAGATCCGGCGTTGCCAGGCCGATATTGAGACCCTTGGAGATGGTCATCATCGTCTCGCCGGTCAGAAAACGGCGACGATGGATGTCGCGCTGCAAAGAGCGGCTGAATATGCGAATGCCGAGTTCGTCCCAAT
>JAKSAU010000202.1 GCA_022361535.1 Desulfobacterales bacterium | reverse complement strand
GCCCTTGCATTTTCAGGTAATGCAATTGATATCCGTGTGATAATCCTTGATTTTGAAGGACAGGTCGCATTTGATTCGGACAAGGGGGGAACGTGAAAAAACATGCATCTGATGCCGAACAAATCCTAAATGCTTTGGGCAAACTTACCGGTTATTTAAATTCCCTGGGACGGGATATAAAAATTACCGGCTCGGATTTGAATCGAGATGCATTTTTTAACGATCCCCTTGAAATTATTCGCCAGACTCTTCTTTTTGATATCAGTGTTCTTTACAAGGTATCCAATGTGATCAACGACAGGCTTATTTTAGAAGTGATCAAGGTGGTGGACCCGGATGGATCAAGAATGGACCTGAAAGAAGGCCGGAAACTAAGGCTCTTTTTAGATGCCCGGGATAAACGATACGTAAATGAAGTCAATGCTTTTTCAACTAAAAAAATATCCCATATAAATGTGTCGGGAATGGGCTGTGACATTATGGGGTATGTTTATTTCCCGGAGGATTTCGGTGGTGCTTACTTGGTTGGCGGAGATTTTTTGGGCAAAGAATCCGCAACCCGTGATTTTGAAATTTCAGCCATGAAAATCATGTGTAACCTGTTATCTACGGTTATTTTGAAAACCCGATTTAAGCACAAAGCAGAATATGATGACTTAACCGGCCTGTATAACTCCGGGAAGATAAAAGAGGAGGTCAGCCGGATAATAAAAAGGTTTAAGCGAAAACCAGACAGCTCGGCAGCTCTTATCATGGCGGATATTGATTTTTTTAAACCTGTGAATGATTCATACGGACATATCCAGGGAGACACGGTGTTAAAAGAGGTGGGTGCCATTATTTCCAGTTCCATGAGAGAATACTTTGATGTGGCCGGACGATATGGCGGAGAAGAATTTCTAATGATCTTCGATGATACGGACAGCATCAAGGCCATGGAGATTGCAGAGCGCATCAGAAAAACCATTGAGTCTTATGGTTTTCCCATGGTGAATCGTACAGGAAGGCAAATAAAGGGAAAATCTATTCGGGTGACCATGTCCTTTGGGGTGGCCCCCATGACCGGCACTGAAGAATTATGTACAGCCAATGACTGGATAGCCAAGGCAGATAATGCCCTGTATAGGTCAAAACAGAACGGTCGTAATCAAACAACCTTGTTCAGCCAGGATCCAGGCATCAGTTAAATATATAGGCAGCATTTTTCCCCGGTTTTTCAGCCGCTTCAATAGCATCAACATCCATGAAAATTACTTCATAGCCGTCCAGGATAACCTTTCTTACCTTTCCGCTGACTTTTACCCAATCATTATTATCTATAGCAAGATCCGGATTGCTGTCCATGAATACCCCAACGGGCTGGGCGTCAGCTGCACAACATGTAATAAAATACCTGAACACAGCCGATAATTCATCGTGCTCAACTACGGTTTTTGCAAACAGGCCTTCAACTTGGACGGTTTTGCCGTTAAATTGGTCATACTGACGAATAAGGGTAGATATTGATATATTCTGTTTACCTTCTGTGGTCGTGATCGTTTGTGGTATTATTTTATCATCTTTTTGTAATACCGGGGCAGCAAGGCTGCGTTTTCTTAAAGTGTACTCACCTAATGTATTTTCTCCTGCCATGAAGATGAATCCAATGGGTAATAAAAGGATCAACCCTTTTATCAATGATGGTTTTACTTGTTGATCCCTGCTTAAAATATCTTTAACCAAGCTTATGCAAAGAATTGTACAGATTATAAGACTTGCTGTAATAAGCCCTTTGAACGTGGGTTTTAAAAAAAGTTGATAATTATCATCCAACAGCAGCCATACGAGTGCACCTGACCATGCGGCCATAACTAAAAGCGGTAAATATGATCTTACAGCCATTGCACAACCTCCATGAAAGCCATAGCCATGAAGACAAAAATAAAAATGGTCGTGGAAAGGATAATTATCATCTTGCGCGAAAATACGCTCATGTACATGAGAATCAGTTTGATATCCAACATGGGCCCTAAGACCATGAATGCCATCTGGGCGGTAAATGGAATACCAATGGGTGCAAGGGAAGCGGCAATAAACGCATCTGCCTCACTGCACAGGTTGAGAACGATTGCCAAAACCATCATCACCCCGATGGCGGTAAATGCCCCTGTGGCTACAGAGAAAAAAGCCTGCCTGGGAACAATAGTCTGAAGGGCTGCGGCAATAAAAGCACCAATAATGAGAAAACGGCCGATATCATAAAAATCCATTGCTCCGTGGGAAATTGCCGCCATAAGTTTCTTTAAAAACGGCTGCCCGGTTAAATCTTGATGGTCATGGCCGCAGCCCGCGGTTCCACAATGGTTGCATTGATCCTGCAAATTGTTGTCAACTTGCAAAAGTCCCTGATTTTTAGAAAAGGTTGAGTGGATAAGCAGCCCAATGGCCATGGCAATACCAGCCCCTGTAAATGTCCGCAATATAGCAACATCCCAGGCAAAAGAATAAGCAACAAGGGTGGATGAGAATACCAAAGGATTAACAATGGGCCCGCCTAACATAAAAGCTACAGCCGCACCTAAAGGCATACCTTTTTGAATAAATTTCCTTACCACCGGTACGATTGCACACTCACAAACCGGAAAAAGGATACCCATAAAAGCAGCCAGAATAATGGCCCGTTTCGGGCTTTTAGGCAGGATGCGGATGAGCTGTTCCCGGGACAAAAATATTTCAACACATCCACCCAAAAGTGTACCCATGAGCATAAATGGAAGCGCTTCTAAGACAATGGATGAAAAAATTATAGCAAAGGAGACAAAAGCCTCTGTTTGCCCGTACACAACAGCAAGCCAACCGGCAGCTGCAAGGAAGAAAAGCTGGAAATAGGTTCCAAATTCATTTAACAGGCCAGGCTTGTCAGACGGAAGTTCTTTTTGCGTATCAATTTTTTGTACTATGGGAAATGGTTCGGTATTTAGTTCATTTTTCATCCTGATATGATACGCCTTAACAAGATTAGGTCAATGAAAAATGTAATCCTAATTCATATTCAGTCATGAATAGTAAACTTGCCATAGTTTGGTTTATTATGCCAAAGGTCAGTTCTGGATAGTTAAATTTTAGAAATTTACAGTAGCTGGAAGGGCGGATAAAAAAAGCTTTACCTGACTCTTATCATTCTATATCCTTGCTTAATTTTAATCAGTATCTTTTTACTCGTAATCTATCGGAACTTCATCGTGACTATAAAAAATGCAGATATGAGCTTGGGTCCAGCATTATTGACGGTTTTCCTATGTATCTTGTTCGGTGGAAACGGTGTTGCAATGAAGTTAGGTTATACTGGTATAGGCCCTTTTACTTCAGCTGGTATCCGTTTTACATTAGCATCAATCCTTTTGATACTGTGGGCCAGGTATAAAAGTATACCTTTAAAACTGACACCTACCCAATGGCGTCTGATTTTATTTCAATGCTTCTTATTTATTTTCCAGGTTTCCTGTTTTCATTTGGGGTTAGCAAATACAACTGCTTCTCACGGTGCGCTGATAGCAAATATTCTCCCTTTCATGGTGTTGATCCTTGCCCACTTTTTCATACCTGGAGACCGAATTACTATTAGAAAAGGCCTTGGAATATTACTGGGTTTTATAGGGGTTGTAATTCTGTTTTTTGATGCACCTGATTTGAACACAGATCTTCAGAAAGGGGACATAATAGTCCTCACCGCAGTGCTCTGCTGGTCGGTATCTGCAATATACGTCAAACGGATTATTGATCACTTCGATCCGGTTCAAATAACTTTGTATCCTATGGTTCTGGGAATCCCTGTTTTTTTTATAAACGGCTGGCTCTGGGATGAGATTATGATCTATCAGATTACACCAACAGTTATAAAAGCTCTTCTATATCAAGGTGCCATTATAGCGACGTTTGGGTTTGTTTGCTGGAATACAATGCTCAGAAAATTTGGCGCCACCGCTCTTCATTCATTTGTCTTTATCGTCCCACTATCGGGAGTAACCAATGGCGTTATTATTTTAGATGAACCAGTGACGTCTCACCTTCTAATGGCTATTACCTTTATTGTGATCGGGATTGTGGTGGTGAACTTCAAACGGCGTAAAAAGACACCGGCTGTTCCTTTACACTAAAATTGGGGTTATTGGGAATAAATGGAAAGGCTGACTGACAGGTTGTCCTGATTTTCCTGGAATGCCCTCAGGCCTTCTAATAGATTATTGAAATGTCTTGTTTCATTTTCCGGATTGCCAAGTAAAACCTTTTCAACACCGCCCGGTACCATGAAAAATTCTTTGGGGTTATCCATTGAAACAATAAAAAGGGATTTAAGTTCTTTTTCAACAATATAGGGAAAAACAAGTCCCGGCGGAATTGAAAAGGAGCCGGGATGTTCCATACCCCAATTGGTGTATGGACGCTCCTGTTTAAACTTATTCCACCCCAAATACATCTGGCGTGAAAAATCAAGACTCAACCCCTGGCGGTATAAAAAGGCTAAAGGATCTTCATTATTCTTTCCCCATAAGTGGTTATGGGCCCTTACGGCAAATGCCATTGCCCTTCTTTTCCATACAGCAGGGTTGTCTGTTTTAAATAAGGGATAGTTCCTATCAGTGCTCATAAGGTATAAAACGGGCCAGATCCTGCTCGGACAGCCCCTTTGCCTTTTCAATGATTTTACCGGAATACCGGCCTTGTTTAATGACCAAGTCTCTTTTTTCAATGTATGCATCTTTTTCCATCAGACCAGCATACCAGAGCACTTTTGGAACCAAAAGCGCATTTATAAAAGGAAGAGAGCTGTTATAGCAAAACATTACCCCTTTTTTATCATCCATAATAATAAAGGATGAAGGGTCTGACTCAAAGTGCTGGTAAAAAAGGGCAATGGTGTGTTTTTCTCCCACATCCATGGCCGGAATATCTAAGGCCGTTTTTTTTGAGTTGTCAAAAGAGATAGTTTTTATCCGGTCCTTTAGCATCATTTGCTTGAAAAAGTCTGCACCGGGATATGATTTAACAGTGATTTCATTATATACAGATTCAGCAGCCACCAGAGTATAAACATCAGCACATTGGATAAAAAGATCAGTTTTATACAAAAGGATAGCAGATGATGCATCAATAAACACAAGGGGCACGGCATTCTCCAGACAGATCTGTTTTTTCAACCATAAACAAATATGCCGGCACGGGCAATAATTTTTAAAGCGCTCTTGATTTGAATCAATGAATTGGTCATAAAGATTTGCGTATATTGCCTATAAAACCCACAATAAAGATAAAAAGTTAACATGTTCCCTGGAAAACTGATTATAGAGCCTACCACAAGGTGTAATTTTAAATGTGAGATGTGCGTTAAGCAATCAGAGGGCTGCCTCATCAAAGAAGGAGATATGTCGCTGGACGTATTTAACGCCTTAAAACCCTTATTTCCCCATATCCATACCCTTATCCTAACAGGCATTGGCGAACCCCTGCTCTACGAAAACATAGAATCCTGCATCTCTATGGCAAAAATAGCCATGCCGTCACAAAGCACTATTGGGTTCCAGACCAACGGAAAGTTACTGACCCGGGATAAAGCCCTTTCCCTGGTCCGGGCAGGCATGAATAAAATTTGTATTTCAGTGGATGCTTCAGATCCTTTTCTTTTTTCATCCCTGCGTGCAGGCGGAAGCTTTTCTGAGGTTGAGGCTGGATTTGAGGCATTAAAATTGGCTCAAAAAAGTGTGCCTGGCTCTAAAGTGCAGACAGGGGTTGAGTTTGTCCTGATGAAGAAAAATCTGGACCAGCTGCCCAAAGTTGTGGAATGGGCCGGTAAAAAAGAGGTGGGCTTTATTCTGGTCACCCATGTGACAGCGTATGACCCGGGTACAGAAAAGGAGCAGGCCTTTATGGATAATTCCAATGAAGGCCTTGAGTTGTTTGAGCAGTTTAGCCAAAAAGCGGCCAAAAAGAATCTGGATATGGGTCAATACAATAATGTGCGCTGGAAATTCAAAAAAAGTCCTAAGGACATTGATCTGTACAACCTGGTCCAGAGTATGAAAGATACAGCACTGGACAAAGGTATTTACCTTAACCTGTTTCATTTGATGGATGAAGACGAGAAATATTTTACCAGGATATCCACCTTATTTGAAAGGGCCAGGCAAAAGGCAAATCAATACGGGATTGAACTGGTTTTACCACAAATCCGTCCAAAAATTCAGCGCTATTGCCCCTTTGTAGAAGAGGACACCTTTTTTGTAAACTGGGAAGGGGATGTTTCCCCCTGCTATTTTCTGTGGCATAAATACCAGGCCATGCGCATTGGGTACACCAAAACCGTGAACCCTGTATTTTTTGGTAATGTGCTGGAGACAGACCCGTTAGCCATTTGGAACAGTGACGCCTTTGCAGACTTCAGGGCCAAGGTAAAAACATACGATTACCCCAACTGCCATTCATGGTGTGAAACAAGATGTGACTATGTATTGAACGATCCTTTTTACCAGGACTGCTTTATAAACGACATACCCTGCTGTGACTGCCACTGGAATTTAGGTTTTCTAAACTGTTTGAATTAACTAACTATTTTCTATCTTGCCAAGAGGACCTTCAAAAAACTTTTAAAAAAAGTGAAAAAAAGGTTTGACAGGTCAACTATTTTCAGGCATATTACGCCGGTCTTTTCAAGGAGACGTGTCTTCTTGGAAAGTTTTTTTTTGATCTTTGAAAATTGGTCAGTGAAATAAGAATGAGCGGGTCACAAAACAACCCTGCAGAGATGTGGGGCAAGACCTTAAAGTTTTAGTAAAGGATTATAACTGGAGAGTTTGATCCTGGCTCAGAATGAACGCTGG
>JAKSAU010001045.1 GCA_022361535.1 Desulfobacterales bacterium | reverse complement strand
GTCGAGAATAAAAGAATCTGTGAGAAGATGGTTCAAAACGCCAGAGCCAAACAAACCCATGATTCTTGAAAACGATAGACCCGAATTAGCTGTTGGTGTAGGCGCTTCCTATTATGGTTTGGTAAAGCAGGGGATCGGGGTTAGAGTCGGTAGTGGCAGCCCTAGAAGCTATTACCTTGGTATCTCAACAGAAAAAAGTGTTGGTCAAAGTGCTGTCTGCCTGGTTGAGCGGGGATTGGATGAAGGATCAGTAATTGATCTTCCTGATATGCCGTTAGAGGTTAGAACAAACCAGCCGGTAAGTTTTGATGTTTTTAGTTCAAGCTATAGATCCGGTGATACTGCTGGGGATATTATCGCGGTTGATGAGACTTTATCAGTGATGGCACCGATCCAGACCATTATCAAATTTGGTAAAACCGGGGACAAAAAGCAGATCCCAATCACTATGGGGGCAGAGTATACTGAGATGGGAAGTCTTGCCATGTTTTGCAGATCTGCTGTCAGTGATCACCATTGGAAACTTCAGTTTCAATTAAGAAATTCTGTTGCCGAGCCAGGAACTTCAGAAACAGAGGTGTATGATGACGCCTTGATTGAAAAAGCATGTAACACAATTGAAAAGGTGTTTTCTAAAGAGGGTAATAGCGATGATCTGAAGAAAATTGTTAAATCTCTTGAAAGATTGGTAGAGCAACGTAAGGCGAATTGGCCTTTGTCATTTTTACGCCGGATGGCAGACAAACTCATTCAAATTGCCCCATCCAGAGAAGCATCTGCTGCCCATGAGTCCAGGTGGTTGAATCTGACAGGGTTTTGCATGCGCCCTGGCTTTGGAGATGCGTTTGATGAAGAACGAGCACGAAAACTATGGAAAATCTATCTATCAGGACTTAAACACGACAAAGCCCAACAAAACAGGATGGATTGGTGGATCTTTATTAGGCGCATTGCAGCAGGGCTGAAGGCTGGTCAACAAAGACAGTTTTTTCAGGATACATCTGCGCTTCTTATCAAACCTGGAAAAACTAAGATGGCTCCTCAAGAGCTGGTGGAGTTGTGGATGACATCTGGTAACATGGAGCGACTCCTGGTAAAAGACAAGGTAGTGTTGGCTAAAGCGTTGATGCCTCAAATAAAACCAGGTAAAAATATGGATCGTTTTTTTTGGACACTTTCCAGACTTGGAGGTAGGGAATTATTATACGGGTCGGTGGACAGGGTAATCCCGCCGACAGAAGTCAGCCGGTGGATTCAACAGGTTATGAAAAAGCCGTGGAAGAAGAATGATCCTGTAGATACCCTAATTGCATCATTGTCAAGAAAAACAGGTGACCGGACAAGGGATATTGCAGAAGACCTGGTTGATCAAATAATTGCTTGGCTGAAAGAAAAGGGTGCAGATCAAAAAACTGTAGTCCAGATTCAGAAAAAAACTGGAATGGATATGAAAGAGAAAAGCCAGCAGTTTGGTGAACGCCTACCTACCGGGCTATTGTTAAAGCAGAATTAAAAAGAAAAAAGTGTTTGACATTTGGCTCGGTCTTCTATATTATTATCGAGTTCTTTTCGAGGGCAAATGTCTGTTTTTGATAGAACAAGTTTTTGATCTTTGAAAATTGGTCAGTGAAATAAGAATGAGCGGGTCACAAAACAACCCTGCAGAGATGTGGGGCAAGACCTTAAAGTTTTAGTAAAGGATTATAACTGGAGAGTTTGATCCTGGCTCAGAATGAACGCTGG
>JAKSAU010001198.1 GCA_022361535.1 Desulfobacterales bacterium | reverse complement strand
TCTCTACACTTTTAAACGGCGAACACACCTCTCCAATAAATCCAAAGAAAACATTCCCAGTGTTAGTAAGGATTTTGCATGCATGGAGAAAGCAAGGAAGGCAGGTTTTCACTTGGGCGCTATTTTAAAGAACGGCCATGACCGAAACAAGGCTGCTCAGGCATTCTATATGGCAATTGCTGCGATGCGGTAGATAAAAAAGGAAAATGACTGATATCAAGACACAGAGTAAAATAGATTGTTTGTACGAGGCCATTTGATTCGCCCCTTTTTGGGTGACCGTCTTTGCTAAAAAATATGTCTCACGGCCTCTATTTTTTGAAGGACAAGGAACATTCAGAGGCCCTAAAACATCACATCCCATGTGAATTAAGGATGTACGAAATTCAAAATTCACTGTTCACGAATCAAAAGGACGAAATCAATCTGGTTAATAAATGCAAAGCGAGTTATTTGTCTATCACTAAACACCATGGTAGTACTCATTTTGATCATCAATTTTGATACAGGATTTTATTTTCGGCATTGGGCGAGATGAGAATTAAAGGTATCCAAAAAACCGGGTTGATTTTTAAGAAACCCTTTAGAAAAATATACTCCCAAGGGTCTTACCTTATTCACATAAACTTTTATTTTCTCCTGGATGCCGTTCTCCCTTATCAAAGCATCCATAACATCATCGCTGGTCATAATAGCATCAACCCTCTTCCAAAGTAGAATTTTCAATAAGGTATCATTGTCATGGGATCTATCCATGATCCGATAACCGTTGTCTTCCATCCATTTGAGCGCATTGGTCCCCAGATAACCTCCTACAAGGGCCTCTTTCTTAAATGATGGTGTCTCAGGATTCAGGGAAGAATCTTTGAGTAAATACCAATTCCATTTCTGGACACCAATCCTGTCTGACAATACGGCATATCTATCCCGGGACTCTTGTCTTGAAGCTGCAAAAAAACCGTGAGCTCCTCCTGCCCGAACCATGACCTGAGCTCTGTTCCAACTCACCACCTGTATTTCCAGTTGAATATCCATCTTTTTAAACACGCATCGGACAACACTAACGGCAGTTCCAGTGAAGCTTTCGTCGGCAATGAGTTTTTCCTCACCACTTGGAAAACTGCCATAGGGATATATATTGTGGGTGGTTAAAATCACTTTGTTTTTGGAAAATACAATGTCAGGATCTGTAAGAAAAATGACCATCATAAGCACCAAGATCACTGAACTATAAACATATTTATTCATCATATATTGCTTAGAAAAGTTCCTTTCATTAAAAAAATATTACCACAAAGTTTACATTTTATATATTGACTATACACAGGGTATCCGTTGCTCAAATTTATAGGCTGTTAGAGGAACGAAGAATTATTCCATAACCCAGTCGGAGATACCGTATATCTCTAAAATACCATCGAGCTCTCCTGATTTTCTTAATCTAATGATTTCCCTATCAAAAACATTCAAAAGGTGTTCTGCCTCTGGATTAACAGATGAAAAGCCCATGAAGTTCATTGCCGAACCAATGGTGCCTGCAATTTGGAATTGATCATCCATTCCTTCTTTCTTAACGACATAATCTACCAGGTCCGCACATTCATTAAAAGTTGTGATTCTACCAATCTGTATTTTTCTCAAATTAATGAGGCTGGCATCAACCCCTGCTATATACTCCACTTGGTCGGTATTTTGGTTAGCCCGAAGATAAGTCTCATATTCTGGGCTCCAAGGTGAATAATTGTATCCCAGTATAGAACCAACCTTTATTCCTTTTAGAGACGAGACTCCTTTATATTTCCATGGATGACCTTTTTTGACATAAAAATTCTGCACCAAAATTCCTATCGGCTCTCTGCTTAGTTTTATTTTTTGGGAGCTGTGGGTGTTAAGCATGGGCATGCCGTGAAATTTACCCTTTTCAACCAACAATAAGCCCCTCTTATAAGGAACACGTATGAAACTAATACGATATCCAAATGGTTCATATATAGCTCGTAAGAGGTCAACCACATAACCGTCTTTTCCATTTTCTTTTGCACGATCACAGAGGTAGGGACAAAATTCGTGTACCGCAATATCCAGGTTTTTAGCATGACCCACCGTGTTGGAATAATTGCCAGGTTGCAAAAGAAAAATAATGACAACGAACATCAATATTTTTTTTGTCATTGGGTCGCCTTATTGTAATGAGTAAAAATAAGCTATAGTGGAGAATATCCTGACCACCGCCTGAATAGCAAGGTAGAATTTGAACTCCTGGATTTTGATTCTTCAGGGCGTTTTAAATTTATTATTGCGCATGGTATTTGCTCCCTAGATAAACCGGTAAAATACCACAAGTGATTAGTGTATGAGTAATATTCTGATTCCATTAAAAAATGGAGAAAGCCAATTGCTTATTGAGAAAAAATATACAAACTGGATCTTCTAGAATTTAGGCCAGGGATATTAGCCAGGCAAAATTCGGCGAAGGATTGACAATGGCTTGTATAGAAATTGATTCCGAAATTTAGGATGATGCCTGCTTCAAAGGCAGACCTGGTTATACGCTAATATTTTAGTAAATCTCACTCCCGGACTATGTCTATAAGCGGTCAGATTTTATTTTTTAGCCACCCACAAGATGTCTTTGGTAAGATTTAGAATGAAAGTCTTGGCCCTCATGACATTAATTTTGCGAGATGCTCTAAACACCATCGGCCATGACTGGGGTTAGCCGATAGGTGTAATATAATACTTGCGGGAAACCCCCTCAATGTCGTGATGAAAATAGAAGCACCCTGGTTCCGCAATCTCAATAGCATCAATCAATTGTGGTAGTTCTTCAGCCGTGATGATGGTTCTTACCATCCAGAAGGATTCTCCGCTGTGGCCACCAAGCCCTTCTTGTACGGTATAGGTCCGATACTCAAATGTCTCGGTGATCGTTTTTCCCACGATTTCATAATCGCTGGTTATGATGGCAACCATTTTTATCTTGAATTTGCTGTAGAGATTGTTCAGTGTCTGAGTGGATATAAAAATGTAAATACAAGTATACATGAGTGTATTGACAGCTGTTTCAAAGTCCCCGGTTTTCATAAAATCCATGATCAATCCAAAGGTTGTAGATCCAATGGCTGACAATACGGCAATGGAACCCACCGGTTTTAAATATTTCATGGCAAAGTATGCGCCGATCAGATCCTCGTCTCCGGTGGATCCACGGTACCGAAACGCAATGGCTTTTGCCACACCTGATAAAAGCCCACCAAATAGAACCAGGATAACCCGTTCATTCTGAGGCTCTGGCTCGGCAAATCGTAAATCAGGTAAGAAAGCCAAAAAGAGTACAACCGTGGCAACAACTATGAGAGAGCGGGTAGCAAACATATTACTGACCTTGACGAAGGCAAAGACCAGAAGTAACACTTGAAAGACCACATACAATAGGATGAACAGCCCGTAACTGTCAAAATAATAGGACAGGGCAGCAGCAATGCCTTCGGTTCCCGTCAGAATAACCTTGGAAGGGAGAACAAAGTATTTCAAGGCAATGGAGTAAAGAATGCCTGCTCCAATGGTCATTGAGTATTCAATTGACTGTTGGCGGATAGATTTCCACTTCATCGAAAGAGCCTTTGAATTCTTCTATGTGTTGAGTTTTTTTGATCATTGAGTCTTCCTTCGCCACACATCTAAAGGATATACTACCAAAACGCATCAATCAAACCAGTTTATCTCATAGGGATCTTATCGGCCGTTGATCACTTTTCCCTGGCTGCTGAATGAATAAGCCTGGGTACCTCTCCCCCCCATAAAGACAACCTCGAAAAGCGGTTCTGAAAACGGTATATCTGATGTCCATTTTTTTGGACATGGACGGGTTTCATCTGCGAATATCCCCAATGGGCTGAAAAGAGAATAAAGGATCACAAGGACGATAAGCTTGGTGGCATAATTTTTTTTTGCCGTCATGATGCCTCTCCTGATTTGAATAACATCAGTATGAATGCGTTGACTAAGATCAGATACAATTAATTCTTCAATCATCTTATCAGATATAAATCCCTTTGGGCATCACAAAGTTATGTTCCTAACTGTTTGACTATATGTCTTCTTAAGATACAATAAGGAAAATTATTGCAACAAGGATTCGCAAGCTCCAAAATCCAAGATCGCGAGCAATCTATCTATTATGATTGCTCGTCTTTGATGAGAATCGCCCAAGCACGACATGTTGTGTGCAGTCTTACATCTGAAAACCAGAGCTTTAATACTATTAGCTCAGGGTTTGGATTTACTCTTTTCTCAATGATACCATCTGTATCATTAAATTTTCGTTGATTTATGAATTATACAAATATACTTAAGATTAATATCATATAATTCCGACTAGTTGGATTGTGACATTTCATTGTAAGTAACCTCTCACCCAATGACTACAAGGGATGCCATGAAACTATTTAAAGAAATAAAAATTTCTATTTTTCTCGGGTTTGCTTTTTTTGTAATTTTAATGTTTTGCTCAGTCACCTTTGCCACCGCTAACACCTACCCGACTGATGGATGGCAGAGCTCTACACCAGAAAAGCAAGGTATGCAGTCTCAAATGCTTGCCAATATGATTGAAGAAATAAAAATGAAAACTTACAACATAGATAACATATCAATAATCCGAAATGGTTACATGGTTCTTGATGCCTACTTTTACCCATTCTCAGAAGACCAGAGACATATCATTCGTTCCTGTACAAAGAGTATTATGTCGATCCTGATAGGCATAGCGATTGATAGAGGGTATATAAAAAGTGTCGACCAACCTATTGTTGAATTATTACCGCATAATATAATTGATAGCTTAGGTGACAATAAAAGGTCAATTACACTTGAGCACTTGTTAATTATGGCCTCTGGTTTAGATTGCAGAGACTCTCATCATTACAATTGGAAAGGATTATTCAAAATGAAGCGTAGCGGTGATTGGGGGCAACATGTCCTTAATCTACCGATGGTCTGTCCTCCAGGTAATAGATTCGAGTACTGCAACGGCCTATCACATCTTTTATCGGTAATCATCAATACTACAACGAAAATGGAAACCAGAGAATTTGCTGAAAAGAATCTATTCACTCCACTTGGTATTTCGGAAATTGATTGGGAAAAAAGCCCGCAGGGTATTGATGTTGGATATGGTCGGATGTGGTTAAAACCCCATGACATGGCCAAAATTGGGTGGCTTTACCTCAATAAAGGAAGGTGGGGGGAAAAGCAACTTGTCTCGCGGTCTTGGGTAGAAAAATCAACGCGTGGACATATTGAAGCTAAACCAGCTTTGCAATACGGTTATCAATGGTGGGTGGATGATGGCGGCAATTATTCTGCTATCGGCTATAGTGGTCAGTATATTTTGGTGGCACCGGAGATGAATATGGTTGTGGTATTTACCGGTGGCTTACCCGGTGAGAAAACTTCTCTTCCGCTTGAGTTAACGAAGAAATATATTTTTCCTGCGGTTGTATCTTCTGAGTCGTTGCCGGCAAATTCGAGAGAAGCCGAAAAACTTGATACTTTGGTGAAAAGCATATCAATACCTTTTCAAGATGGATTCGTTTGGTTATCCAAAGAAGAAGGAATAGCGAAGGACGGTGTCTTCATACGGACTAAGACACCAAAATTTATGTTTGAGTATCCTATTGGGAGCCAAAAGCAAAGTGTCGCTTCTCCGGGACAAATAATGAGGATGAATATACCAAAACGGGTCAACTTTGCAGCCAATGTGATAACCAAACCAGAAAAGCTCGAATTAAGGGATTTTGGGCCTATTTATTATGCTGAAATTCTCAAGCAGGTAGGTTCCGATGTCAGGGTTGTTGGCAACAAGGAAATAGTGTTAAAGTGTGGCACAAATGCCTACAGGACTGTTATAAAATGGGTATACCAAGATTATTATCAGGTAAACTCTTTGGTAGTGTCTTCCTACAAAAACGACCAGTGCGTCTATGTGGTTGTCCATCCATCAAGCCTGGCGAACCACGAAAATTTTGAGAAAATTGTCGAAAGTCTGACATTTGAATAAGCTAAACAGAGTGGTTGTGGGTTCCATGATATCTAAATTAAATGGGATGCGTATTCAACCATATCCTATGCAGAACTTTTACATGGGGAAATTTGTAAATGACACCGATCGTATTCGTGAACTTATGTAAGTTAAGTTAGTCTGATTTTATAGGAAAAGCCGACCCCGGACCTTGTATACGATTTTGTGGCGAAAGCCCGGAATAGATCGGTGTTCAATGATAGACAAAATGCTCGTTCCGAGCGAACACAGGAAATAATCCCAAAAAAGTTTAACCAGGTCTCCAGTATTTGGTGGCAGGATAATTCTTTTTAATATCCCGAATCCATAATTCATTATATTTGCGGCGTTACTGACAGGAGGTTCATTTGTTTTTGGATATGAGTTTCTCCAGATGACTTGCAAATGCATTGCGATGCTTTGCAGTTAATGCGGATGGGCCACCTGTGTCGATACCACTGGCCCGCAAGGACTCCTTGAATTCCCTCATGTGAAGGCGCCCCCTGATGCTGTCCTTAGAGTATAATTGACCACGGGGGCTGAGAGCGTGCCCACCTTTTTCCAACACTTGAGCCGCCAAGGGTATATCGCTGGTAATGACAAGATCTCCGATATCCATTCTTTTCACAATCTCATTGTCTGCGACGTCAAAACCAGGATCGACTTTTAATAGCTTGATCCACTTCAATCGTGGGATGTGCATGGATTGATTGGCAACCAGCGTTAGTGGCAGTCGTGTACGCTGGGATGCTTTAAACAGAATATTCTTGATCACGGTAGGGCATGCATCGGCATCCACCCATATTTTCATTTCACTCTCCTGAAGCGGCAGGATACTATCCCCCAGCTTTTTTTGCTTTATATCCCAGTGAATTAAGGTGGTCAGTTAACAAGTCCCGATGATCTCCTTGA
The DNA here is from genome assembly GCA_022361535.1 of Desulfobacterales bacterium. The sequence continues at coordinate 5,292 of JAKSAU010001198.1, read as the reverse complement.
ATTTCTATAATTCCATTTTTTACCGTACCACCAGTACCACATTTTTGTTTGAGTCTTTTGGCAAGCTCTTTTAAAGGCCCACTGTCAAGTGGAAGGCCAGTAATGAGGGTAACGCCCTTTCCTTTTCTTCCCTTGGTGGACCTTTCCACACGGATCTTACCATCACCTTTGGGGATGGATTGTGTTTTCTTTTTTTTGCAGGTACATTTAGCTATCTGCTTTCCACAGGTTGGACACATCCTGCCTGATTCTGTGGAGTAAACGAGTCTGCTGTTTGAATCTCGATTAATCAATTTCAACTATTCCCTTCATGGTCCCCATTGCCAGGGCATATTTTTATATGGTCACCGCTTTTTTACTTTGCCCACTGGAGCCAGGTATATCGCAAATTCATTTTCTCCATCAAGACCTAATAGCTCATCCATTTCTTCCTGATCATAAGCGGCAATAGCACAGGTCCCTGCATCAATAGTCTCACAAGCAAGGTAGAGGTTTTGGCAAACATGCCCTGCGTCCAGTGCAATGACTTTATGAGCGGCCAATCCATACCTCCATTCCATCCTGTATGGAATAGCAGACCAGATGAAAGTGACAGCTGATTTACCCGGATATGATTGGCTGAGAGAAGCAGTGATCATTTTTTCTGACAACATATCATCTTTGAATTCAAATACGAGCTGATGTGAAAGGGGTAAATATCTGTAGACACCGGGATCAATATCATCCACATTGAAAATTGCAAGATAGGTTTCAAGGGCATGGCGACAGCCGGCAGAAGGAACATTCCTGTATGCATGGCCGTGAAATCTTTTTCCCCTGACGCCCTGGGTACACCATAATAGGTATGCCAGTTCTTCCGATGACAGGCTTTGATTAAGATATACCCGATGGCTTTTTCTGTTGCCAATGGCTTGTGTGATATCTGCCTGTGCAATCGTCTTCCATTCATCTGGGGAAGGCAGATCTATTAAGGTCGCTCCTTCAGAATACGGTTTTTCAATGGGTGGAACCTGAATCCCCTGGTTTTGGTCGGTAAATTTGAAAGGTATTGTTTTCCTGATACTGTCTTTAAGAAAGTACCGGTATTTTTCGAATTTATCACCGTTCATAAATTATCCTAAAACTTGAGCGAGCGTTATAATCTGTGCAAAATCTTAAATATTTACCACTAAAGAAAGCGATTTAAGGATAAGGATGGCCGATTGCCTTTTCAATCAACCTACATTAATTCTAAACAAAAATCCTTTTCGGTTTGCACAGTGAATTCTGTTTCACTCCTGTTGTGCCGCATTTGTTGCAGTAGTATTTTGGATGCATCTTCAGAGGCTTACACAGATCCTCAGATGTGACGCTGTGTTTGCTGCACTCATCGCAAATGAAGTATGGTCCAACCTTAGAATTAGCATCACAAACACCGGATTTGCTACCGGATACCATTCCACATTTTTTACACTGATAAGCTCCCATTGTACTATCTCCAATTTGAATGTTTTTTTGTTGGGCTGATAAAACACAAGTTGCCATATTAAAAAATGTAAGACTTGTATAAGATTTGCCAAGATCTATCCTCTATTCGATTAGCATTTTTTGTTGCTACCCCCCATAGTGGTGAGCAAGGCGCTTTTAAGGCAACATTGTTGGTGATATACAAAGTGACTTTTGCAGATGGCATCCCAATCGCTGGTATGGCACTCCTTTACGATAGGGCTAATTAAAAATTTAAATGCCCCTTGCAAGTGAATTTATTTTCGTTGCTAATGGTACCATCCGGGCAGATCACATTCGGCCAAACAGTTGATTCTACAATAACTCCCTCTAAATTAGCGTTTTTGAAGTTAGCCCCTTGAAGGTTGGAACCACTTATTATCGCCCCTTTTAAATCAGCTCCTTCAAAATTACAATTAGACAAATCGCAAGAACTCAAATCGGTTCCTATTAAACTTGCATTACGAAAATCGCTTCCTTGCATAATGGATAAGCGGAAAATAGTCTTTTGAAGGTTAGCCTTTTGAAAATTCACATTGCGTAAAGTCGAATTTGTAAAATCAACGCCACTAAGGTCACATTCATTCATCGACGATCCGGTCAGGTTGCATCCGGACATGTTGGTTTCAGCACCAACTAAGGATACCAGCATAAAAACGCCCATAAACATTGTTATAAATGATGTAGAAATAGATTTCATATTTTTCCTCCTCCTCATGTTTTTTATTACAAAAATGCATACGCATTTTAAATTTGATAAATTACGAACCCAAACGTCAGGAAGGAGAATAGTAATACCTTATCTGTATATACTTTATAGCTGAAACGAAATTAGGTTTTTTGAAAACAACAATGAAAGGGAAAATCATAACAAACTCGTGTAAGTGTCTATAAATACATAATTAAGCAGGTATTGTCAATTAGTTCAAAACCTATTTAAGTCGTCTTTTGAATTTAGAATAAATCGGAAATCACGTGGGGGTTTTACTGATTGCAACATGCAAGGATATAAAGAGTTTTGATTCATGATTTTTTATTGCCGCAGGCATTGGTTCGATCTTGTATCTCTTTTTGTTAATATCCCAGATTCTTCACTGTTGAAACTAAAAGTAGCGTGCTCAATTTACTCCACGGATTCGAAATAATTGCCATTTAATGCTAATTTCTATAAGGTAGAAATGTCCCCTTTTTAATAACTATTCAATCAAATAAATAAGTTAGGTGTTGGTATGTCGCGTAAACCTACCTACGACGAACTCTTACAAAGAGTACAAGAATTAGAGCAAGCAGAATCCCAACGTGACCGTGCGAAAACTGCATTACTTGATAGCGAAGCGCGGTTAAGTACCTTTTTAAATAATTCTCCAGTAGCCATGGGGATATGGGACCATGAGTTTCGCTATGTTTATGTGAATAAAGCCCTCCAAAAAATGAATGGACCTTCTATTGAAAATCATTTGGGCCGAACCATTGAAGAGGTGCTCCCAAAATCTGCACACATTATTCGGCCGCTGTTTGAACAAATTTTTTCAAGCGGCCAAGCACTCCAAAATCTTGAGTTAAAGGGTGAAGTCCCATCTAATCCGGGTCAGATCAGCCATTTTATAGCGTCCTATTTTCCAATCCTGGACTCTAAAAATAAAGTTCAATTCATCGGCGGTAGTATTACGGATATTACAAAGTTAAAACTGGCTGAAGAAGCACTTAGTGAAAGTGAAAAACGTTTCAAGGCGATATATGAATACGCCCCGGTATTAATAGACGCTTTTGACCAAGATGGACGCTGCATACTTTGGAATAACGAGTGTCAAAAGACATTTGGTTGGACTATCGAGGAGATCAATTCTCATGGTGATGCGCTTTCATTGTTCTACCCTGACCCTGATGTCCGGGAGAAAGTAATTCGGACTGTTACGACTGACCCGGATGCCCGATTCAGAGAATGGAATCCAGTAACCAAAGACGGAAAGATACTTCATACGATGTGGGCGAATTTTAAATTGCCCGATGGACTTACATTTAATTTAGGTTATGACATCACTGAACAAAAAAGTATCGAAGAAAAATTGAAATCAAGCAGCAAACGTTTCTCTTCACTTTTTGAAGAAACCCCAGTGCCAATTTGGGAAGAAGATTTTACAGACGTTTTCAAATACTTTGCTGTTCTCCGAGAAAAGGGTGTTGTCAATTTTCGTAAGCACTTTGATGAAAACCCGGAAGAGATTCTTGTTTGTTCTCAGAAAGTTAAGGTTCTTAACGTTAACAAATCAGCTTTAATTTTACACGATGCGCAGAATAAAGAAGAACTATTAGGTAATTTAGATAAAATTTTTACAAAAAAGTCGTTAGTTGTTTTCAAAGAAGAATTGATCGCTTTAGCTAACGGTCAGATTGAGTTTGAAACTGAGGGAGAGGTTAAAACAATATCAGGAGCAAAGCGGGATGTTTTATTAAAACTTATTATCGATAAAAAATCTGATGACGAAATAATTGCTTTGATCACAACAATGGATATTACGGCTCGAAAAACATACGAGAATCAACTCAGGGTCTTGAATAATGCCATAGATAACTCCTTGAACGGGTTTGATATCGTAGATGAAAACAGTAAGTTTGTTTTCGTAAATAAAGCGTATATCAAAATGTGGGGCTATGATAATGCTGATGAGATTTTGGGTACTTCACCGGAAAGCCACTGCCTTGATCCAAGCATACCACATAAAATAATTCACACTTTAAAAAAGTTTGGTGAATGTGAAATTGAATTCAAAGCCAAAAGAAAAGATGGAACTCTTTTCGATGTATTGATGTATGCCAGATTGGCACACAACCAGGACGGCCAGGAAATCTATCCAACCACAAGCATTGATGTGACAGAAAGAAAACAATTACAAAATAGATTGCAACAAGCTCAAAAAATGGAATCCATTGGCAATCTGGCTGGTGGTATTGCCCACGATTTTAACAATATTTTAACTCCTATCATAGGCATGGCAGAGTTGCTGATGGATGATCTTGGGCCAGGAAGTCTTGAGTATGACAATGCCAAGGAAATTTTCATGGCTGGAAAAAGAGGCGGGGATCTTGTAAGGCAAATCCTCTCATTTAGCCGACAACATGAACACCGATTAGTTCCGGTTCGTGTTCAGAATATACTCAAAGAAGTATTAACACTTATCCGGTCAACTATTCCATCCGATATTCAAATACAACATGATATAAATCCTGATTGCGGAACTGTCAAAGCGGATGCGAATCAAATTCACCAAGTGGCGATGAATCTTATTACAAATGCCTACCACGCTGTTATGGAAACAAGCGGCAAAATAGAGGTTAAACTTCGTCAAGTAGAAATACAAAGACAGGACTTGAAAAACAGTCTTCTGAGAAGTGGCACTTATATTGTCATGAGCGTTTCAGACAACGGAGTAGGGATCCCCAAAGGCAATCACAATAAAATTTTTGAGCCGTATTTTACAACCAAGATAAAAGGAAAAGGTACGGGTTTAGGTCTTGCCGTTGTTTATGGGATTGTAAAAGAACACCAAGGAGATATAAAAGTCTATAGTGAGCCAGGCCAAGGTACAACATTCAGTGTCTATTTGCCATTGATGGAAACCGATGCCGAATATCTGCCCGATAAGAATAAATTTAAAATAGAAACCGGGACAGAACGAATCCTTTTGGTTGATGACGAAATTTCGGTTTTAAAACTCCAAAAAACAGTATTAGAACGCTTAGGGTATAAAGTAACAGCCTGCGAGGGAAGTTCTGACGCTCTTACAGTTTTTACAACTGATCCGTTTT
>JAKSAU010000922.1 GCA_022361535.1 Desulfobacterales bacterium | reverse complement strand
TCCCAGGTTGCATATTGCGGGAATATTATATCTGAAGAGACTCTTAAAGCAGGAAATATCTCGGATATCACCAAGCAATTGAACCTGAAAACAGGAAAGCAAAACTTAAATGTCAATATTAAACCGGGCGGATCAGTTATGTTTATGATCGTGTTTTCAAATCTGCCCGAGAACCTGACCAACTTTACTGTAGAGGTTTTAGACTTCCAATCCGATAAAAAATAAAATATCGATTGACATAGAATCTTTTTCTGTGCTATTTTATTTGGGTTTTTTGGCGACGTAGCTCAGTTGGTCAGAGCATGCGGCTCATATCCGCAGAGTCCGGGGTTCAAGTCCCTGCGTCGCTACCAGATAATACAAGGCCCAGTACCTATGGGAGCTCCAAAGGTACTGGGTTTTTAGTTTTGGCCTTTTATGGTTTCTTGCACAAAAACACAACACAGTTTGCTCAGGAAAACCATGCATTCGGCGTAAAAGAGGGTAATGAAGCAATGGAAATTAAACTTGATGACAATACAATCTTGGACGTTAAAGTCGGATCTCATGTGTATGATGAACTGACAGATACTTGGATTAATTGGGACATGTTAGATCCCGCGACCCAAAAACACATGGAAACTTTGGTTAAAGAGATAGAAACCTCTGTAACAGCTATCCGCTCTGCTGCAATCAATCACGTATCCATCCTTATGAAACCCACGCTGGTATCATAAAATAGTATCTACGTCACAATACGATACCGTCCGCTTGATCGAATTAGCCGGTTTATCCATATGGTATAAACCGGTTTTATTTTTGAAATATTCTCTGAGGTTCGAACCTTTGCACCATCATCCAATTTGTTTTTGTCCCAAACCCTGTTGACTCTCTTTTTCACCAGGGCCAATCGAAATTTTTTTTAGAATTCCGATAGAAAAATCACTTAGACTTAAAAGTTACCGGGAATTCCGGACGGCATGTCTACATTGTGCCGGAAAAGGATCTCTTTGATTGTTCCATCATGCAGGATGGCACTTAATCCGCGATTAAATTCCATTAAAAGGGTTTTGTAATCATCCGTCTTCTTTGAAATACCGAGAAATTCTTCCCTCTTATCGATAGGAGGCTCCATAAAGTCATATAGACTGCTCTTATCCGGGAAATGGTTCTCAAGAATATATTCACCATTTTGCTTTAGAGTGAGAGCAAGATCTATTCGATTCAGTGTAAGTGCTCTTATCAATTCTTTTGGATCGTAATAAAGGATCCTTGTAAAAGTTTTGGTTTGCTCAAAAAAACGATCCGGATAAGCAAACCCATGAATGTATCCAATAGTATATCTGGCTAAATCTTTGTACTTGTGAAACTTAATTTTTACTTTATTGGATTTAAAAAAGCCCACTACATTCGGTGTGTATAGACTGTTCGAGTACACCAGCCATTTAGCCCGCTCCGGTGTATACCAAAGATTGCCAATACCATGTGCAAGTCCCTTTTTCGCCATTTCAACTGATCGCTGCCAGGGATAGAACTCAAACCGTGGCGTATATCCGGCATGTAAGAAAGCGGCATGAATAATTTCGATAGTCGCCCCATGGGCTGGCAGGTCTCGCCCTGAAAAAGGGGGAACATCAGTAGATACGATCAGCACATCCTTTCCCGATGCAAAGCAAGGAAAGACAAAATACACTGAGCATAAAAAAACAATCAATATGTTATAAGCAAAATTACGGCTATGGTGCATGGTTTTATAAAATCAAGTTTAGTTTCAAAGTTGCACACAGAATAGCAAATCCAAAGAAAAAATGGCAGGCAAATATATTGGCCTTGACTTTTTTGAATCAGAACCAAGTTTATGGTAGACTTTACAGGTAAATAAACCTTTATTAATTGTACTGGGAGTGCCTTATGCCAGGTGTATATGAAATCTATGTTAAAGACCATTTTGCCGCTGCCCATGCCTTAAGGGGATATGATGGCAACTGTTCAAAAATGCACGGCCACAACTGGATTGTAGAGGCGCACATCCAATGCACAAAGCTAAATCAGCTGGGTATTGGTATAGATTTCAGGGATGTTAAAAGTGTGGTTAAGGATGTTTTAAGCAAGCTGGATCATACCAATTTAAATGAAATTGCAGAATTCGGAAGTATTAACCCAACCTCTGAAAACCTTTCCAAATTCATATATACTGAGCTTACCAGGCGGTTGAATACCGAGCATATCACTGTAAAAAAGATCATGGTGTTTGAAAGCCCGGGCTGCGGTTCTTCCTACCAGGAGGTTTAAGTGTCCCTGGACATTTGCGAGATTTTTCACAGCCTGCAGGGGGAATCTACCTGGGCAGGCTTACCCTGTGTTTTCGTCCGTTTATCCGGTTGCAATCTTGACTGCTCATGGTGCGATACACCGTATGCTGCCACGGAAGCAGAATCCATGTCCATTGAATCAATCATTGAAACTGTTTCTGCATTCGGGTGCAACCTTGTAGAAATCACGGGCGGCGAGCCCCTGATCCAAAAAGAGACACCGGCACTGATATCCGCTCTGCTGGCAAAGGGATTTCAGGTACTGCTTGAAACCAACGGGAGCATGAGCATAGCACCTGTAGATCCGTCCTGTATCCGGATTATGGACATCAAATGCCCGTCATCCAATGAGCCTAAATCCTTTTTGGCATCCAATTTCACCCATATGACCCAGCAGGATGAAATCAAATTCGTTGTTGGATCAAGGCTGGATTACACATTTGCCAGAGCTATCATTCAAAATGAGCTGGCAGGCCACCCAATGGAACATATCCACATATCCCCGGTTTTTGGCCAAATTTTACCGGAACAACTTACAGAATGGATACTGGAAGACAAACTCAAAGCAAGGCTCTCCCTTCAACAGCATAAAATCATCTGGGACCCGGACCAGAGAGGAGTATAATTTTTCATGACAAACAAAGCTGTCGTACTCTCGTCAGGAGGCATTGATTCGACTACAGCCATGGCCATGGCCAAGGACAAAGGAAATCAAATCTACAGTTTAAGTTTCAGGTATGGCCAACGCCACTCTGTGGAATTGGACTGTGCTGTTAAAGTAGCCAACCAATTAGGGGCAAAGGACCATAAAATTGTTGATATTGACCTGCGACAATTTGGCGGTTCTGCTCTGACAGACGATATCACCGTACCCAAGCATGAAAACGTAGAAGAAATTGACCAAAAAGAAATTCCTGTCACCTATGTGCCGGCAAGAAATACCATCTTTTTATCTTATGCCATGGCTTGGGCAGAGGTTTTGAAAGCAGGCTCCATTTTTATCGGTGTAACGGCTGTGGATTACTCAGGGTATCCTGACTGCCGCCCTGAATTTATCCAAGCATTTCAAACCATGGCCAACCTGGCCACTAAAACCGGTGTAACAAAAGAAACCATTTTGTCTATTGAAACCCCTTTGATCAGCATGTCAAAATCCGAAATTATTCAGGCGGGCCACGACCTGGGTGTAGATTACGGGCTGACTATTTCGTGTTACGATCCAGACTCTCAAGGACGATCCTGCGGCAGTTGTGACTCCTGCCTTCACAGGAAAAAGGGGTTTGAAGAAGCCGGGATACCTGACCCCACTGTCTACGTCTAAAACCCTCACCAGCCCGTCAATTAAACAGCTTACTAACCCTTTACTTGATTTTTAACGGTGATTTGCAGATAATTGTATCTTAGCCTTACAGTACAGCACCGAAACCTAAGCTTTGCGGGATACATGAAAAGACATACAATCATCTGCTGCATGATTTTGATGGGGATTATTTTATCAGCAGCCCCTGCCCTGCCCAAGTTTCCACAATCTATCACCCTGGTCTGTGAAGAGTGGCCTCAATACACCAACCAGGACGGTACAGGAGCCTATTGGGAAATAGTAAAAACCATTTTTGAGCCAGCCGGCATCAAAATTAACACGAAAATCGTCCCCTGGAAGCGTGGTGTTTTAATGGTTGATACCGGCAAGGCCCATGCCATAGTCGGTGCCTATTACGATAAGCAAAGGGACGGCAATAAATCACTCTATCCCTTTTGGCATATCAGCGTTGAAGAACCCGTTGTCGCTGTCGTTAAAAAAGGACTTTTACCCCACCTGAAAGAAAGGGGACAGTATGCGCTTTCTGGTTTGGTAATAGGCTGGATCAGAGGATATGATTTTGACAAGACAAGCTGGTGGAAGGTAAAAGTAGAAAGACATGAAGTAGGCTCTGTTCCAGCGGGCCTTATGATGACTGCCATAGATCGTATAGATGCACTGATTGACTACCCTTCAACTATTGGTCATGCAATGGAATCTGAGGATAATGCTCTTTTTTCGCAGCTTAAAATATACCACATAAAAGACGGAGAAAAATTGTATCTCCAATTTTCGAACACAAAACTATCCAAAGACCTTATCAAACTGTTTGATCATAGAATGAATCTTTTATCCAAAACCAATACCATTGAAACAATTTACGAAAAATGGGGATTTTCCCCGGAGAAATTTGGCAAACACCTGTATACCGGCACAAGAGAACCATATAAAGATTAAGCGGGAATTATTAATCAGGCAAAAATATTTATCAGTGAAGAGACGTTTTCCTGATAAATTTTTTTGGCTTCAGATGCTGCATCCGTAGAGTAAACCAGAATATGGTTTTTTGAATATACGTATTGGTCGCTGTCAGAATTGCGAATGCTATCAAGCGCATTGCTTATTTTTGTAAAGAATCCGTTGTCCCCTGATAGAATTTCATAAATATCACTGAACCGACTTCTAAAATTGGTTTCAAACCGGTCTTCTACACCAAGGGTACCATCCGTATTCAATGTGAGTCCGATACCTGCCAGATCCGACTCAATCGTATCATCGGTGTCTTTATCAAGCCTGGGTAAAAAGCCTTGACTTCCGTCATCATAAATTCTGTTTTCCCCGCCCACTGTAAAAACGGCATCAGGATCACTTTCGCCGTTGCCGTTTTTATACGATACGGCTTGAGTCTCAAGTACCGCAGAATTCAGATCTGAAAAAAGAGTCGCTTTTAACGAGGTGCTTATAAAATATTGATTTTCATCAATCCATTCGATCAGGCTGTTATATTCTTCAATAACTGTTTTAACCGATTCTGCCAGAGCAGTAAAACCGTAGGTGGTTTTTATTTGTACTAAAAACTGTTCACCACCATCATCGGTTTCTCCTGTTAAAACAGCTTGTACGGCATCTCCATCAATCTCTATGGTATTGGAATAAAACTCAAAGGCTTCTGAGTCTATGGTATATTCACTATTTTTGGGGAATGCCAGATTTTTATCCAACCCCAGAAGGGCGATTAACTCGCCAGTAGTATCTTCTAAGGTAAGGGACTGATCCTGGCCACTCTCACCATTGGCCAGGGACAAAAATGAAAACTGTTCAAGCCCATAGTTATCAACATATTCTTCAGAATAGACTTTCTCATAGATCTGGGTGACCTGTGTACTAATATCGGCTCCTGTGGAAACAAGAGCCCGTTCCAGCTTTATAAAAAACTGGTGGTTGGTCAAAGGATCAGTATCCTCATTTTCAAAACTGAACTCTATGTCATACGTGCTGTCGTTAACGGTAAGAGAAAATTCGTAAGATCCTGAATCAAAACTTGAGCGGCTTTCAGAATTAAGCGTCACAGACTTTTGGGTGCCTGCGCCTGCCAGTTCATCAACGCCAAGGAGCCAGATATCCTCTTGGGCATCTTCATATGCTGTGGCAAGCACTGTTCCTGAAGGTTCTGTCTTCGCGGTCATGGTCAGCCATGAGAACGCTTCGGAAAAAAAATAAGTGGTGGCAAGTGTTTGTGCAAATCCGTCGAGCCGGCTGCCCAACAAAGAAGACAACTCGGAAAGCTGTTCCCGGTTGTCATACGATTCTACAGTGTAATCTGAAGAGGCTTCGGTATCTGATGGCGGCGCTAAACTTTGGCTCTGCTCTATAATATCCAGAGGAAATGAAACTGTGTTAATTGTTTCATTGTTTTTTTCATTTATCGGTTCCATGGCCGCCAACTCCTATACCTTGCGCTTAAGACACCATACCATATCTTTTTGGGGCCAACAATCCGGAATTTAAATGAAAATATACTCCTGGTACTCAAACATCTTTAACTGTCCTGACGTGACTGGCTGATTTCCCGCTCATGGATGCCAATAAGGTATAAAAGGCCGTCAAGTCCCATCGTGGAGATAGCGTTAGAGGCTTTTTCCCGGACCAGGGGTTTGGCATTAAATGCAACACCAAGACCGGCGATGGTTATCATAGGCAGGTCGTTGGCCCCATCACCTACGGCAATGGTTTGCTGGATGGACAGATTTTCTCTTTGGGCAATCTCCCTGAGCAGACTGGCCTTTCGTTCTCCATCCACGATTTCTCCTGTAACTTTGCCCGTTACCTCGCCATTCTCTATTTCAAGGTCATTGGCATAGACATAATCAAATCCAAGGGTCTCTTTGAGGTAATTGCCAACAAAAGTAAATCCCCCGGACAGAATACCCAGTTTGTACCCCAGGTTTTTAAGAGTCCGGGTAACAAGGTGAGCGCCTTCGGTTAAGGGTAACTTTTGAGCAAGGCCTTGAATCTCAGACTCCTTCAATCCTTTAAGTAAGGCCACCCGCCTGCGAAAACTCTCTTTAAAATCCATTTCCCCGCGCATGGCAGCTTCAGTGATGCGGTCCACCTCTTCGCCAACACCTGCCAGTTTAGCCAGTTCAACAATGACCTCTGCCTGGATTAGTGTGGAATCCATATCAAACACCACCAGTTTTCTGTTTTTTCTGTAGATGTTGTCTACATGAAAGGAAATATCAATGCTTTGGGTCTGGGAGATCTCCATGAATCGTCCCCGCATACTGGTGATATTGGTTGGTGTACCGGATACGGAAAACTGAATGCTGGCCCTTGGAGCTTCCTGGACATTTTTGATAGAACGGCGGCCGGACAACCGGGTAATGGAATCGATATTCAGATCATGCTCTGCGATGACAGATGCAACCGCTGATATCTGGCTGGCAGTTATGGTTCTTCCCAGGATAGTAATAATCCGTCGTTCCTTGCCTTGGGCATGGACCCAGTTTTCATAGTTATCATGGTCAACAGGCTTGATATCCACAGCCAACCCCATGTTGTGGCCTTCAAAAAGCATATCTTTAAATATCAAAGAAAAATCACTGGCACAGGGTATTTCCGCCAGGATACCCAAAGAGATGTGCTCGTGGATTACAGACTGCCCAATATCCAAAATAGTAACGTTATACTGAGCTAAAATTTTGGTAAATTTTGCGTCCAGTCCTTTTCTGTCCCTGCCGGTAATATTTATGAGAACGATATCGCCCATGTTTTGTCCTTTTGTTAAGCATTACAGCCAATAAACAATCGTCTGGCAGTAAAAATTTTATTGTATAGCTCCGTCCATTGATTCTGTAAAGTGATTTTGACGAAAAGTCTGAGACAAGGCTTTTTCCGTTGCCACCCGGGACGGTTTCTGTCATACTGTTTCTCAATTCGCATTATTTCCAAGGAGACAGGATTAATTCATGAACAAAATGGTCACAGCCATGCTGGTCTTTTGTATGTTGAGCGGATCGGTACATGCTTCATCCCTCGTAATAGTCAGGGGCCAAGACTTTCCTCCCTACCATTTCCTGGATAAAAACGGTAAAGAAACCGGATTCATCGTTGAAATCATCACTCAAGTGGCAGAAACTTTGAACCTTGATATCGAATTTTCCCAGTATCCATGGTCAAGGAGCCTTAAAATGGTAGAAACCGGAGAGGCCGATGCCATGATGAATTTGTTTAAAACACAAGAGCGGCAAGCCTATATGTATTTTTCAGAAAATATCCTGGCCCTGGAAGTAAACCGTTTTTTTAAACTGGACACCTCGCCAGTGTCTTTTGACGGAAATATCCAAGGGTTAAAAGGCCTGCGTATAGGAGCCATAAGAAATTACAGTTACGGCAAAACCTTTGATGAGCTGAGCTCTCAGTTAAACATTTTAAGATTGGAAACTGAAAAATCTCTGCTGCTTAATCTTTTCAACAAACGATGCGATATCATTTTAGGAAATGATATCGTCTTAAACACCCTTGCAAAGCATATTTCCGGTGGAGAACGTCTTGTGTCTATAGGACCAAGAATTACCCAGGACCCGCTTTATTTAGGATTCTCAAAAATTCGTGGTCACAAAACCCTTTCAGATAAGTTTTCCATAGCACTGAAACGATTTAAAGCAACACCCAAATATCAGCACATACTTGAAAAATACGGATTGTAATACCACATTATTATCCAAAACTGCCCATAACCGTTCTCAAATATATATTCCCTTATATTGCGGGCAGATTAATTTCGTTAGTATCCTCAAATGAAGGTATTGCCGTTTGAGCACTTAGGCTCGTTTAATCTAAGAAGGCGGCATCAGGCGGATTTTTTTAAAGAAAATCCGGCAGCCGCTTCTTAGAATAAACGGGCCGGTTTTTGTATATGGGATGCCCTTGTTCACCAGGGCTCAAAAAGCACATACTCAAGAGCAATTCCAGATCACCACATCGCCCAACTCACAGTCAGCATGCCTGACCACAACCGGGCATTTGGCCTTGAAGAGAAAAAATATCCGGGAATCTTCGTGGTTCAAGGTTTCAAAATTACCCTGACCTTTGGCTATGATCATATCCGCCCGGTTGTATATGTCTTGGAATGATGCAGAACATCTGTCTATCAAGGTACCCGGAACAACAGATCCTGAATCGATGACATGGACCATATCCGTGAGACCCGCAACCTTGGCATCTTCCATGACCGCATCATTTTGAACCGGACCGCCGCGGACGGCAAACGTCACTTTTGACATATCCATTTCTTCGAGCAGCAACTTGTCGAAAACAATTTCTCCGGCGTTATCTCCCAGCCACAAAATGTGATCTGCTTTATCCACCGCGTTTTTAAATGCTCTAACACTTCCGCGAACAAGAGTATTGAGGGCATGGTCAATTGTAGACAACAATTTATCTTTGCCAACTTTTGATGAGATACCAAAATCAATAATATTGCCTGCAATAGCCATGCGAACCCCTAACTCAAATCGCCTGCCCGGATCTGCTTTCTTTTTCAATCGCACAAGATCCGGATAAAGAGACAGGGCTATGTTGTTGTATTTTTCTTTTAATCGGGCATAGGGGTCGATGACACCTGTTACTTGTGTGACAATGCTCTGGATTTGAGAGGCCACAAGGGGCGGGGGATCTAAAGGATCTACCTTTGCCATGAAAGCCATCGCTTTCTGCAATATGATTCTTTGGGCATTTTCATCATTGGTTGCCAGCCGGGCAACATCCAAGGCGTTCCTTACAAGACAAGGATAGCAGGTGGTATCCATCTTCATGGCTTAAGTTCCCGGATCAATTTTTCCAACTTATCTTTTGTATTTAGCTTTGGATCTTCTAACACCTGCTCAAACAGATATTTCTTAACCTCCCCAATCCTTGGGCCAGGTGCTATATTCAGAATATCTTGAATATCTTTGCCCGTGATATCAAGATCATTAATATTAAAAGCTGTCTGATTGGATATGGTATCCAGTATCTTTTGAAACCGTACGCGGATATCAGACATGCTGTAAGGGCTTTTGGCAAGATTGCCTTTTTTATCAGCAATGCGCATGCGTAAAAAATCCTTATAGGACAAATCCAGATCGTCCAGCATGGCCATTAAACGTCGCACTGCCCGTGGTGTGCTCTCTTCATTTAAAGGACGCATATGGGCTTTGGTCAAGGCTAAGATATACCTGGCCTCGTTGTTGGAAAACCGCAAGCGTGCCAGATCATTCATCATAGCTTCGGTCCGTTTTTCATGTCCGGGGAAACTGGGTCTGCCATCCTTTATCTTTGCAGCATCATATTTTCCGGTATCATGGAGAAATCCTGCCAGCCTGAGCAGCGGGCGGGAAGGCGGGAGCGCATCTCCAACCAGCAGGCAATGGTCGTATACTGTTTCTCCGTGAAAAGGACCTCCGTCAAACCCGTGGCACCGGTCAAGACTTGGGAAAATCAGGGCCAATAGTCCCGTACCATGAAGGAGATTAAAAAACCGGGACGGTTTTTCCATGGTCATGGCCTTTAAAATTTCCATGCGGATCCGCTCTCCTGCACCATGGGTGGCTATCAGATGATTATGCGTTTTTATGGCATCAAAAGATCCGGGCTCAATTTGGCTGTCGTACCGGGCGGCAAACCGGCACGCCCGGATCATTCGCAAAGGGTCCTCATTAATCCGGTCCTTTGAATCCCGGGTAAACCGTATAATACGTTTTTCAAGATCTCTTCGCCCCTCAAACGGATCTACCAAAACTTTTGAAAAGGGATCCCAGGCCATGCTGTTGATGGTAAAGTCTCGCATACCTAAATCAAAGACAGGGAAATTTGAATCTGTTGAATGAGAATCCTTACCTGCACTGCGGCATGACGCCACTTCAATACCATTTACCAAGGTAATAGAAAACGCTTTCCCAACGTACCTGGTATTCTCTCCTTTAAACATACTGGCAACCGCTTGAGCAGATGCATTGGTCAGGATATCCACATCTCCGGGAGGCAACCCTAAAAGAGCGTCTCTTACGGCACCGCCAACTACAAACCCTGAAAACCCTTCGGATGAAAGGGTATTAAGGATAAAGGCAATTTCTTTTTGTGCCAGAATCCCGTCCAGGTTAGCTTTTTGCCGGGGCATGGCTTTTAACTCTCCTGCCCCCACCGTCTGGCCAGGTTATGATCGGCCCCAAGGTGATCCAGGACCCTTGCAACAACAGTGTCAACCAACTCGTCTACCGTTGCAGGAAAGGTATAAAAAGAGGGAGACGGTGGCAGAATAACTGCCCCAGCCCTGGCTGCCCGGGTCATATTCTCCAGGTGAATCAGGCTGAATGGGGTCTCTCTGGGAACCAATATCACTGGCCTTTTTTCCTTGAGACTAACATCACAGGCCCGTGTAATAAGATTATCGGCAAACCCGCCTGATACCGCTGCCAGGGTTTTCATCGAGCAAGGTACAACTGCCATGCCGTGGTGGATAAAGGAGCCTGATGCCGGTGCAGAGGCAATTTCTTCCTGGTCAAAAGTTTCTATACGGCCTAAGCCCTCTTTTGATACCCCATAACGGTATAAAAGATCCTGTAAGGTATCATTGGGACCCATTCCCATCTCATGGGCCAAAACCTTTCTGCCGGACCGGGAAAGAATCACCAGGACGCGGGCAAACGTTTCGGACAACGCTGCAATCAGACGTATGCCGTAAATACTTCCGGATGCGCCAGTGATTGCAACCACATATGTTTTATCTGTATTCAAGTTATCATTCATCTTAGTACTACCTCTGTGATGACCCCAATAAGCAGGACCACCGATACAATAGAATTCATGTGAAAAAATGCCATATTAATACGGCTTAAATCATCCGGATTGACCAGCCTGTGTTCAATCACAAGTGCTATGCCAATAATAAGCAGAAACAAAAGAAAGACCGGATGCATGCCAAAGGCAAAAAACATGGCAATGAAGAACCCCATGGTCATGGCATGAAGAAGGACAGAAACTTTCATGGCATTGGCTGCACCAAGTGCTGCGGGCAGGGAAAACAAGCCCTGCTCTCTGTCAAAATCAATGTCCTGGCAGGCATAGAGTATGTCGAATCCGGCTATATAGGTCCATAGGCTGGCCGCAAGAAAAATCACTCCGGGGGCAAGTGTATTCGTAACCGCTACCCATGCACCTATCGGGGCAAGTGCAATGGCAAACCCCAGGTATAGATGACAGTATTGAGTGAACCGTTTTGTATAAGAATAAAAGCAAAGGGCAAAAAGCACAGGAAAAGAAAGCACCAGACAGGTAAAAGAGAGCATTGCAGCGGCAAAAATAAACATCAGGCCAGAGATTACAACAAATCCAATCGCCTCTTTCTGGGATAAAATGCCTGACGGAATTTCCCGTATGGCTGTTCTGGGGTTTTTCTGATCGATGGCTGCATCCACTATTCGATTAAATCCCATGGCCGCAGACCGAGCCGATACCATTGCCACAAGAATCCATCCCAGGTCCCACCAGGAAGGGGTATGAATCTGCCACGCCAGTACTACGGCAGACAGGGCAAAAGGAAGTGCAAAAATCGTGTGGGAAAACTTTATCATTTTCCCGTAATCCCTGGTCTTTTCAGCCAGGCTTTTTTTCTCAATCCGGGTTGTTGTCATTGTCTATATCAGTTTCTTATATTTCATTCTAAACAGAACGTCAGTTTAATAAATCCCGTAAAGAGCAGTGCCGCACCCCGGGCATTTTCCGTTTTCTGCTAAAAGGTTATCAATCCTGTAGCCGTGCCGTTGAACCAGCATATTACCACATTTGCTGCAATATGTACTTTCCTTGGCCCCGGGTACATTGCCGGTATATACGTGTTTTAATCCTGCAGACTCGCCAATGGCGCATGCTTGCTCCAACGTTGCCACAGGTGTTGGACCAATATCCAGAAGCTTGTAGGCCGGATGAAACCGGGAAAGATGCCATGGTGTTTGAGGCCCTAAGTCTTGGGCAATAAAACCGGCCATGCGCTTAAAGTCATCCGGATCATCGTTGAGTCCCGGAATTACCAAAGTGGTCACCTCCACCATGATTCCGGCTTGCTTCATCATTTTTAATGTCTTTTTAACCGGCTCAAGAGATGCCTTGCACAAGGTTCTGTAGAAATCCTCGGTAAATGCTTTGAGATCCACATTGACGGCATCCAATACCGGGATTGCCTCTTGGATCAACTCCGGGCTCATAAATCCGTTGGTAACAAATATATTGTAAAGACCTTTTTCCTTTGCCAGCCGGGCCGTATCCAGAGCCAACTCAAAAAACACCGTAGGCTCAGTGTAGGTATAGGATATACTTTCACAGCCATGGGCCAGAGCCTGATCAACAATTTGCTTGGGGGCAAATGCACGGCCGGACAGCCGTCTTCTTTCGTTCTCCATCCAGTCTTTGGGTAATTGAGCAATATCGGAATTCTGGCAGAACCTGCATTTCAGGTTGCATCCTCCCGTTGCAATTGAATACGAAAGAGATCCGGGTTTAAGGTGAAAAATCGGCTTTTTTTCTATGGGATCAACACTGGCTGCCACCACCCGGTCATACACCAGAGAAAACAGCTCACCCTCTCTATTTTTCCTGACCCCGCAGATGCCGAGTTTACCAGGTACAATTTTGCAATAATGATTGCATGCCAGACATTTAACCTTTTTTTCAGGTAAAGATTCATATAAGCGGGCCAACTTCATTTTTCAGCCCTCCATCCGGACACAAGGCCTGTGGCCGGTTTGTAAATCTTGCGCTGCCTTATTTTTAATGCAAGAGGCCGGGTTCGAAATTTTGGTACCGGCTTGATCCGCATACCGATAAGGGTGCCGCAATAGGATTTTTGTACCAGCTTAAAATCCTCAAAACGGGAGACCCATCGTCCGGATAAGAACGGAAACTGAACCGTGGTCCTCCATTTTACAGGCACCCGCCCCAGAATTGAATGAAGCGTCATTTTGAGCTCCCATACACTAAAAAAATGGGCATGGGTATAAATATCCGGAAAAAAAAAGCCTTTAAGACGCCTGGCCATATTCAGCGGTGCATACCTGTTTAACACACCTATTATGACTTGATCTTTAGCCACACGGCAGGCCTCTTCAATGGCCTTTGCCGGACGCTCGCAGAACTCAAGGCTCGTAAAAATCAGGGCAGTGTCAAAGGCATTGTCATCAAAAGGCAGGTCTTCTGCAGCCCCTCGGTGCAGTTCCACCCGGTTGCCCAGCCTGGCTGCTGCCTTGTCCAGCATATATGGAGACGGATCAATCCCGGTAAGGTTCATGCCTTTATCCAAAAAAGGTTCCAGACTCATCCCGGTGCCGCAGCCGATATCCAGCAGCCGCATACCCTTCTTACAACCGACCAGATCTTTTATCAGTTTGATTTCAAGGTCAAGGCAATGCCGATGATTGCCCTTTTCAAACCAGGCATCATAATCTTCGGCATTCTGGAAATCAAACACATACCCCATTTTTAGGCTGTCACCTCCCCAACCTTGCTCATCAGTCCTTCCACGGCGACCACTGCTGGAGAATCGTCCGGCAATTCCATCAAGGAGCGCTGCTCCATGTCAAACTCAAGCAGGTTGCCGTCATCCGGAATGGTGGCAATGATGGGAACCCCAATCCGCTCCACCTCATCCAAAAAGGCCTGGCTTAATGTTTCAGGCGCCCGGTTCACGATAAGCCCCTTCTGCCGGACATCCAGTTTCAAATCCCCCAGCATGGAATTAATACGGCCTACGGCTCTTAACCCACGCAAAGCATAATCGGTTACCATTAAAAGCATATCTACCTTACCCGATGTTCTCCGGCTCAAGTGCTCCATACCGGCTTCATTGTCCACCAGCAAGTATTTATAGTTGCTTTCCAATTCCTCAGCAAAGCGGTTCAGAATATTGTTGACCATGCAATAGCATCCCTGGCCTTCCTGGCGGCCCATGACCAGAAGATCGTAATTTTTCTCCTCGATAAGTACTTGGTTCATGAGCATTTCAAGGTAAATAACCTTATCCATGCCCGAAGGCACACCCTGGGGATCTTTCATAAAATCTTCCCGAATATCCCCGACGGTCTTTTCTATATTTAGTCCTAAAGTCTCTCCCAAATTTGAGTTGGGATCTGCATCAATGGCAAGAAGAGGATCGGAATTTCTTTTTGCAAAATATCTAGTTACCAGCGCAGACACGGTAGTTTTACCAACACCGCCTTTGCCAGCCATGGCAATTACTTTACTCATAGTCGCTCCAATGGTTAAGTTACAATGAACCGGGCTTGTCTACCAGGTCAAATTTACCAGTTTAAATTCACGTCAATAACATAACGCAATCCATGAAAAAAGCAATTGAACTTATTGAAAAAAGAAAGCGGGTAGTCCCACGTTGTGGGTAGCCGAAGTGTTTTAAACTTTATCTGAAACGAATTAAAAGATTAGTTTTCCGAGTCACTTTGTTTACGTTTCTTGTACCAATCATAGTCTTTGTACAGGTCATCCATACAATTGGGACATATTCCGTGGGTGAAGGTAAGTTGAGAATGGGCCTCAAGGTATCGATCCACATCTTCCCAAAATCCTTTGTCATCTCGAATTTTCTTGCAATGGGAACACATGGGCAATAGGCCCCTGAGGATTTTAAGCTCGATATGGGTACGGATCCTGGCAAGCAGTTCCGCAGAGCTAAAGGGTTTGGTCACATAATCCACCCCCCCGGCTTCGAGGCCTTTGACTACGTCCTGCGCATCAGTCTTGGCTGTCAAAAAAATGACCGGGATATGGCGGGTATAGAAATCTGCTTTCAGATGCTCGCAAACCTCATAGCCATCCATTTCAGGCATCATGATATCCAGAAGAATCAGATCCGGTTCGTCCTTACGGACAAAATTGAGGGCCTGTCTTCCATTCTGGGCCATAGCTACTTCGTACCCATTATCCGACAGCAGCTTACCAAGAAACTGAAGATTTTGCGGTTTGTCATCGACAGCAAGAACCAGACTTTTGTTACCCATTGACATACTCCGGGGTTTGGGGATCTTAAAGAAACCGAACCGATATAGAAAACAGGTATTAGTGTAGGAGGATTTTCATCACCTTGCAAGCCTTTTTCCATTATGCTTTTCGAGTTTTTATATTTTCTTATCTTAAAGCGCAAACCACGACAATTGGCCAAACCATTGAACTCTAACGAGATGATAAGTTGCCGCAAATAAAAAAGTCAATGTGTAATACCGACACATTGGCTAACTTCTATTCTACCGAGCTGCTGAATTTTAGTAAAACCGAAGCGGCGTCAATTGCTCCCTGGCAGACAAAGAATTTATATATCGGACCAGACGTTTTCTTTCGGCCATTTTCAGATTTACGTATTCAACCCCCATGATATACCCCGTACCTGCAGGCCGCCGCTGAATCCGAACAACCCTGCACAATATGGATAAATCAATGGTTTTGATCTCAATTCTCAGCATAACGAAATTGTCCAGGGGGAAGAAATACCCCGTCTGGAACTGCATACCACCCTCAGAAATGTCTTTGACCCTTATTCGCAGGTCCTGGGCATCAGCTTTTTCAGGGATGTTTTTGACCACATCACTGCTTTTTTTATCAAATCGCATGAGTAACCCGTATTTTTCAATATATTTTTCCTGTTCTGAATTCGATAGAAATACGATTTCAAACATCAAGTCTACAGACACGCGCTGGTGCTGTCGACACTCTATATTGTAACACTTTTCTTCAATGAATAGTTCCACCAATTCGGGATCAAACTGCGTTCCTTTGCCCTTTTTAAGTATGGATAGGGCTTGGGCCACAGGCATAGATTTTTTATATGGTCTGTCATAGGCAGTCAGGGCATCGTACACATCTACAATGGCAAGTATTCTTGCCGGAAGCGGAAGTTTGTCATGCTCCAGACCATAAGGATATCCTTTACCGTCCAGTCGTTCATGGTGGGCTGATGCCAGGAAAGGAACATTTTTTAGATTTCTTGAAAAGTGGACCTGCTCCAATATCTCACTGGTATAAGCTGCATGCTCCTTTAATTTTAGATACTCTTTGTCCGTGAGTTGATCCTTTTTCAAAAGCACATTGTCCCTGACGCCAATTTTGCCGATATCATGGAGCCAGGCCGCCACCTCCATTTCACCAAGGGCATCGGCACCCAAACCGCAGGCATGAGCCAGACGGGTGGCATATAGTGCCACACGCTGAGAGTGGCCGGCTGTCACCGGGTCCCTGGCATCAATGGTTTTTGACAATGTTGTGACCAGGCTTCTAAACAATCGCTCGTTTTCTTCATACAGCATGGTATTTTCGATGGACACAGCAGCATTGTTTGAAAATACCCTAAGCAACCGCTCATCATACTTGGTAAAAACCCCGTCTTTTTTATTCAGCACCTGGGTTACGCCAATTACCACCCCTTCTTTTGTGATCAAAGGCATACACAACATACTTTTCGTATGGTAATCGGTTTCCTTGTCCACGTCCGGATTGAACCTTGGATCCTGGTACGCATCTTCGATATTAACAGTCTGCCGGGTACGGGCCACACTGCCTGCAATTCCCTTGTCCAAAGGAAACCGTATCTCACTTACCCCCTCTTGCTGGATATATCTTGAAAAAAACTCATTATTTTCGTAGTCACAAAGAAGTATGGAGCCTACGTCTGCATTGAGAACCCTTGTTGCCCCTTCCATAATAATCTTTAAAAGAGAATCCAAATTTTTCTCTATAGCCATTTTACTGGTAATATCGAGAATCTCGTGTAAATCACGAATCTGTTTTTCAATGTCTTCGTGCTGGGATACTGGTGTCATTACTATTACGGCCCCCATCTATGCATAAAAAGATGCATCAAGGTTTACGAATTGTCATGGAATTAAAAGCTTGAGACTGAAGAATAACACCTAAAAAAACAAAAATCAATTTTGATCAGGCAACCATACAGATAGTATTGTCAAGAACTATCAGGGTGTTGATCCATTAGGAGAAACCCGGTATATCCAAACCTATGGAAAAAAAACAAACCACACGCATATTCCGTCTTGCCGACCTGCCATTCATGGAAATTAAAACAGGAGCCGGGACAACCTATGCCGTACGAAAGCATTCACATGACACGTTATCCCTCGGCTTTGTGGAAAAGGGATCTTCAAAAATTATCTGTCAGCCTCATAAGTTTAATCTGGAAACCCATCACGCCACCCTTATCCCGCCAGGTAACATCCATTTATGCGAGCCTGACGATGCTGACAAATTCATCTTCAGGATGGTTTACATATGTCCTGACTGGCTGGCCAGTACATTCGAATTGGATGCCCATAAACTGCAACCCCAGGCCAGGGCATTATCAAAAGAAGATATAGTCTATAAAGACTCCTTTTTTACCCCGCTTAACTCCGGCCGAGACAAGATGGTGGAGGAAACCCGGATTATTTTCTTTCTTGCTCACTTGTTTTTTTCAGTGTTTAGTCTTGAGCCAGCGACTGATAAATACTTAACTGAACCGGAAACAATAAATAGAGTGACAGAGTTCCTGGACAATAATTTCTCACAGGAAATCCAATTGGATGATCTTGAAAACCTTACAGGGATAAGTAAATTCTCATTATTGCGCCGGTTCAAAAAACGCTGGCACCTTACTCCCCACGCTTATGTAATCAACAAACGGATACTCATGGCCAAAAAAATGCTCAAACAAAATTATTCAGTTGCTGATACAGCAGCAGCTTGTGGTTTTTTTGACCAGAGTCATTTTGTAAAGACCTTTAAAAATTTTGTAGGTATCAATCCGGCTGCTTATAAATCCTGATGTTACGACGCCTTAGCACTCCTTACAGGGGGTAAAGCGAAATTCCCTTCTATAGCAGTTTGCCCGCCTTATCAGTTACCCATTTGATCTGAAGTAATAAAAAACCTGTCGGTGCAATTTTTTACAATTCAAACATGCATTTTCACCTGTATTGTCCATTTTATTTTACCAGACGAAAGGACCATATATGAAAACCGTTATCATCATTAACAACACGTTGTCACCGGGTCTTGCAGCTAATACCGCAGCAGTACTGGGTATCAGCATTGGCCACACTGCTCCCGGTGTTATAGGACCTGACCTGGCCGATCAATCCGGAGCAATCCATCCTGGTATCACGCGGGAAAACATCCCTGTTCTGGCCACCGGCACCTCCAAACTAAAAGACCTGTATCACCAAGGCAGCCAGACACCTGAAGTCAGTGTCATTGATTTTAATTCCATCGCTCAAAAATGCAGAGATTACAGTGACTATTCTCAAAAACTTGCTGCCATTCCCACTCAGGATCTCATTTTTTCAGGCATATGCCTTCGTGGCCCCAAGAAAATTGTCAATACCCTGACAGGTTCTTTAAAGCTTTACAGGTAATAAAGGAGTTTACTTATGCATTTGTGGCAGCGGGCCATGATATTTTTGGCCACCCACCCAGGTATCAAAACGGCGATACAGAGTAAATCATTTACCCGCGGACTAGCCCATAGATTCGTTGGTGGTGAGAATGAAAATTCAGCACTCTTACAAGCCCTAACCCTTGAGAATAGCGGAATAGCTGTCTCATTCTTCTACTTAGGAGAATATGTTCGAAATCCACAACAGATAACGCAGACGATTTCATCACTGGAAACTGCCATGGCAAAAGCCAGGAAGGCCGGTCTTGATTTACACATATCCATTGATCCCACCCAGGCGGGATTAATGCAGTCAATGGATATCTGCAGGAACAACCTGTACCACCTTGCCCGAATCATCAAGAAGCACTCAATGAGCAACGCCAAAGATATGCTCATGATTGACATGGAAGATGCCGGTGTCACTGATCAGACCCTCAATATTTTCCATGACCTTGCAGACTATGATTTGCCTGTCGCAATAACTCTCCAGGCCTGCCTGTTTCGCACACCTAAAGACCTGACTCGGGCTATGGGGAGACATTGCCCTATCCGGCTGGTTAAAGGGGCGTTTGCAGAAAAAAGACACATTGCACTTCGGCCTGGCAAACCGGTTGATCACGCTTATCTTTCACTGGCCCGGACTCTTCTTGATCCTGCTGCCCTTGAAAAAGGGGTATACCCGGTCTTTGCCACCCATGATGAAGCCATTATTCGTCAAGTTATTGAACTGGCAGATTCCAGGCAGATTTCCAACAAGCAATACGAATTTGAAATGCTTTTCGGCGTCCGGCCGACTCTTCAAAGGCAGCTTGCCCGGAAAGGATTAAAAGTTCGTGTAAATATGCCCTATGGAAAAGATTTTTGGCCGTATGCCATTCGAAGGGTGGGAGAGAATCCAAAAAATATCAAATTTTTAATCAGATCCATGAACCAAACAGGTTAATCAAAACGAATATCT
>JAKSAU010000825.1 GCA_022361535.1 Desulfobacterales bacterium | reverse complement strand
TAATGCCATTTTAGGCATGACCGAGATGACCCTTGCCACTCAACTCAATGAAGGACAGCACCGAAACCTGAACACAGTACTTTCCGCTGCCCGACACCTGAAAGCAGTTATTTCGGATATCCTTGATTTTTCAACTATTGAAGCCGGGAAAATGAAGGTTTTTCAAAAGAATTTCAGGATGGATACCCTGCTGGATAGTTTAACCCATATATGGCAGACCGAGGCCGAAGCAAAAGAGTTAAAGTTTATACTGGAGCAAGACAAAGATATCCCAAGGGGTGTCCGGTCAGACCCGGTCCGTCTCAATCAGATTTTAACCAATTTGCTGTCCAATGCAGTAAAGTTTACAACAAAGGGACAGATTTCTCTTAATGTAGAAGTTGCTCACCCACCGTTTCCAGAAGATTCCGGATCTGATACCGGAAGTTTGCAGCCACAACCTTTACCCTTTGATGCCGATCCAAAATCCGGAGAGAAAAGGCTGATCTATGTGTCTTTTAAGGTGCAGGACACAGGCATTGGTATTGAAAATGACCATCTTGAAAAGATTTTCCAACGCTTTGCCCAGGCACAGGGCAAAATAACCCGAGAATACGGGGGAACAGGACTGGGGTTGTCTATATGCAGAGAAATGGCCCGGATGCTTGGGGGAAGTATTTCTGTGGAAAGCCAACCTGGTAAGGGCAGCTGTTTTATCTTGACCCTGCCGTTGATTGTTCTGCCTTACCCTGTTGATGAATTCAGCCTGGACAAGGAAGATATTGTGATGCCTCGCGCCGGCCTGACCGTTCTTTTAGCTGAAGATGATCCGGTGAATCGAAAGGTATTCATAGAAATGACAGCACAATTGCAGTGTAAGGTCATTACTGTACCTGATGGAGAAAAGGCACTCGAAACCCTTAAAGAAAATGATGTGGATATGGTGTTTATGGATATAGAGATGCCTCGCATGGACGGGTTAACTGCAAGCCGTTATATCAGGCAGGGAAATGCCGGAGATCATAATAAAAATATTCCCATTATCGCCATGACAGCACATGTTCTAAATGCTTATCGTGCAAGAGCTAAAGCTGCTGGTATGGATGAGTTTATCCCCAAGCCCATCGAGTACAAAGAGCTGGTTCGGGTGGTCCATAAACATGCCTCTCAGGAAGGTCCGGACATTGTTTGTGACAATGAATCCTCTGATAAAGATATTGAAATGATAGATAGAAACCAGGCGCTTTCTGCCATGGGTGGAAATGTTGAACTGCTTGACAAGATACTGGCTATTTTTATATCAGAAACACCGGGCCTTATCAGTACGCTAAAAACTGCCCTGGCCTCTGAGAAAAAGCAGGATATAATCCTTGCGGCACATACTCTAAAGGGTGCTGGTGCCAGGATTTATGCCCAAGATGCGGTGCGTATGGCAGCAAGGCTTGAAAGGCTGTCTAAGGGCAAAGACAACAGCATGGAGGACATTCAAAAAGCAGGAAGAGATGCTTTAACGGCATTTGAAAAAGTGATACACTGGCTTGAAAATAACAAGACCCCACAAGATGAACCTTTATGAAATCCATCCCTGATAATAAAACCCCGATCCTCATTGTTGACGATGACCCGGGTTTCTTGCTCACAATCAAAGAAATTCTAATTTCAGCAGGAATGCCTGAGCCGGCCTTGGTATCAGACAGCCGGCAAGTGATGGACTTAGTTGCCACCCACAGGTTCAAGTTCGTTCTATTAGACCTGCTCATGCCCCATATTTCCGGGATGGAATTGCTCAGGCAAATTAAAGAAGAATCTTTTGATACCGAATGCGTGATTGTCACAGCCAGCGATGATATTGAAACCGCAGTCAATGCAATGAAAGAAGGGGCCTATGACTATCTGTCCAAGCCGGTGCAGTATGAAAAGCTGCTAATCCTTATCCAGCGCGCTTTAGAAAGATATTGTCTGCGCCAGGGGCTTTCCCTTTATGAGCGGAAAAATACAATTGAGGATTTAACTGACCAGGCAGCATTTTCAGATATGGTTGCCACGGATCATGCCATTGTCAGAGTGCTGCGCCAGGTAGAGATGGTCGCACCTACAGATTATTCTGTAGTGATTACCGGGGAGTCCGGGACCGGTAAAGAAAAGCTTGCCAGAAAAATTCATCAGTTGAGCCGTCGTTCTGAAGGACCATTTGTAGCTCTGAATATGGGAGCGGTAAGTGATACCTTATTTACTGACGAGCTGTTCGGGCATACAAAAGGCGCTTACACTGGGGCTGCCAAGGACCGCAAAGGGTTTATTGAGTCTGCCCGGGGAGGCACCTTGTTCCTTGATGAAATTACCGACTTGGATATCAACCTTCAAGCAGGGTTACTCAGGGTGATTCAGGAAAAAGAGTATTATAGGGTTGGGTCGTCAAAAAGCCGTGATATGGACGTTCGTATTCTTGTGGCTACAAACCGGGATATTTTTAAGGAAATTAAAGAAAAACGATTCAGGGAAGACCTTTTCCATCGCTTAAACATGTTTCACATTGATATACCGCCCTTGCGTGAGCGCCCCGGAGATATCCTTCCATTAGCCCGGCTTTTTTTGTCCGAGTTTGCATCAGAAACAAATAAACGGATAGACGATATATCTTCTGACTTATCAGATTTTTTTATGCAGCAGGATTTCCCGGGAAATATCAGGGAATTGAAGAATATGATTGCATCTGCTGTTCTCAGGGAAAAAGGAACGAGTCTTTCCCTTTCAGCAATTGGACAAGCACAAGCGGAAGCCTCATCCAAATCTGGTGGTGATGTGGTTGACAAGTCATCATGGACCCTTGCCAAAGTTGAAGAGGAACATATTCTCAAGGTATTGGAAAAAACAGGGGATAACCGTACCCAGGCTGCAAAAATATTGGGTATCGGCAGAAAAACCCTGCTGCGAAAATTAAAAAGTTATTCTACATAAAGTCTGAGGCTTGGGTCATTTTGACCCGAGTGTGTCATTTTGACTCGTTGTTCATGATTGTAGTCCCAAGGGCTTTTTCGACTCTTTTCTTCCCTTTTATTTTTATTCAGTATAGTATTGGGTCATAATGACCCACTTTTAGAGTTGTATTTCTTCCCCACAAAGATCCCTCTGAGTTTGAATGTTTCTTAACTTCTTGAAATCATATGGTTATATCGATTGTTTCTGTTGAGTGGTACAACGTGGCATGGTTTATGAAATAAAACAAGCGCAGTTTAGAATAAGGCAGGAGTGTTCACTGCCACACAACCCATTTTTATAAAGGAGAGCAAATGGAAGTTTTAAATTCAATCGTTGGGCAGGTCGGCAGTTTTGCCTGGGGCCCAATCATGATTTTCTTTCTTGTAGGTACAGGTATTATCTTAACCCTTATGACACGCGTGGTTCAGTTCCGGAAGCTGTTTTTCGCATTTAAGCTTCTTTTTTCAAAGGATCATGCAGGTGAAGGTGATATTACTCCTTTCCAGGCTTTGATGACTTCACTGTCCGCCACCATCGGTACTGGTAATATTGCCGGTGTGGCTACAGCAATCGCAGCAGGTGGACCTGGTGCGGTTTTCTGGATGTGGGTGACGGGTGCTTTTGGTGGTGCTGTTAAATTCGGCGAAGCTGTTCTGGCTGTAAAATACAGAATTACCAATGAAAAAGGTGAGCAGTCCGGTGGACCCATGTATTACATCAAATTGGGTATGAAAGAAAAATTCGGCGGAAACTGGGCATGGCTGGGTTGGCTGTTTGCCCTGTTCGGATTTGTTGCCTCTTTTGGTATTGGTAACATGGTACAGTCCAACTCAGTTGCTTCTGCATTGTCCTCAAGCATGAACATCCCCGTTTGGATTACAGGTGTTGTTCTTGCTATTGCTGTTGGTGCCGTTATTATCGGCGGTATCAAAACTATTGCAAAAGTGACTTCTAAAATTGTTCCAATCATGGCTATTGCCTATATCGCGGGTAGTTTGATCGTTCTTGTGGCCAAAGCAGGTATGATCCCTGACGCATTCAACATGATCTTTTCCAACGCCTTTTCAGGTGTTGCTGTTGGCGGCGGTTTCCTGGGTACTGTTGTTCGTTTTGGTGTAGCAAGGGGTGTTTTCTCCAATGAAGCAGGTCTTGGTTCTGCTCCGATTGCCCATGCAGCCTCTAAAATCGAAGATCCTGTAACCCAGGGTATCATTGCTTCTCTTGGTTCTTTTATCGATACATTGATTGTATGTACCATGACTGCGTTGGTTATCCTTGTTTCCGGACTTATTTCCTTTAATGCAGACGGCTTGATGAGCATTACTGACAGTCTGTCCGGTGCAGCTTTGACATCTACTGCTTATGCCACTTCACTGCCTGGTGTTGGACAGTTTATTGTTACATTCGGTCTTATCTTTTTCGCCTTTTCCACAATTCTGGGCTGGTTCTACTATGGGTCCAAATGTTTGGAATACATTGCAGGCGTAAAAGCTGTTGAAGCTTATAAATGGGTATGGGCGGCTCTTACTTTTGTTGGTGCTACCGTATCTCTTGACTTTGTTTGGAACTTGTCAGACGCCTTCAACGGCCTGATGGCAATCCCCAACTTGATTGCTCTGTTGGCTCTGAGCCCGGTAATTGTAGCCCTGCTCAAGACCTATGAAAGCAAAAACTAAGATCGACGTTTATAATTATTAATCGATCTTAAAAATTGTACATAAAAAAGGCGGTGTTTTGGAAGGTTTCTGAACACCGCCTTTTTGCGTTTGGGTGTACATCAAGACATAGAGTAATCTTAGATATCTTGGGGGGCTAACGAGCTCATCACAAAATAGCAAACGTGTTAAGCATATTCCTGGTGCAGAAATCACGCTGATATCAGTCTGCCGTTTACAAGATTTACCAGTTCCCAGACCATGGGCGGTGTAAATATGTTTTTGATCTGACGGTCAAAAAGGATGGAAAGACGGGTATCATATTTTGTATCCAGATCCCAGAACAGGTAATACACCCCGATTCTTGGAAAAGGGTAAAGGACCCAGCCTTGGTCGCCCATATCCAAAGTGGTGCCGCCAAGTGTTTCAATTGCTTCATTTAAGCTGTCAGGATCTTGTGAGAACCGTCCAAGGATATGATTGGTTTTAAGTTCATGCCCGCCCGTAAAATAGTTGCCTTGTCCACCCATATCCTGTGTTGAAACCAAATCTTTTCCCATGGGGAAAAGCCGGTCCACTGCATTAAAATAAATTAATACAGTAAGGGTTAGCAAAGGCACATCCAGAGGTTTGTATTGTCCGTCTTTTTGTTTTTGCGTGATCTGTTTTCCAATGGGATCAACCCGAAGTTCAAGATCCAGAAAAGGGAATATGAGACGCTGCTCTTCGTCTGTTTCAGCCAAGGTGACTGATTTTAATAAGTTAAAATCTTTTTTTTGAAGGGTCTCCCAGTATTCATCCGGAACCTCAACCGGTTTTCCTAAAGGGTCAATGCTGGGTACCCAATCAACGCGTCTGCGTTTTTGCATCTCAAGGTAGGCGTCAGAAAATGGATAGGGTGACAAGGTAAAATTGTCACAAGGAAATTGTGAACAATCCCTCATGCAATGGGCTTTTTGATTCAGGCAGGCACAAGACAGTATTGGGCAGGTATCATTTAAAACCCTTTCCTGGGCAGCAAGCTTTATCTGAGCCTCTTTGCTTTTACCAGGGCCGCATGTGGTACACAGTCCCAGCAAGTTCAGGCGGCAGACATCGCAATTTATTCCGCAGGCGCCGGTAGCCATCGTATTCTCCTTTGATTGGAAAAGTATATGAGTGGTCAAAGAACAGGCTTGCAGATCAATTATAAATTAAGAGTATCCCGGATCTTACTTAAAATAAAGGAGAAATTCATTGATATAAAAGTATCATGTCATAATTGATTGCATGAATTTAATTCTTGGCGTATTTATTGTCTGACAATCGCAACGATAGCGATATAAATAAACCGTTAACGAATATGGATGAATGAACGGATTTTACCCATGACAATCAACGATTTTTCAATGGACTTTTTTTCGTTAAAAGGGAAAACTGCCATTGTAACCGGCGGAAACTCAGGGCTGGGACAGGCATTTTCCCTGGCCCTTGCAAAAGCCGGTGCTAATCTTTTTATCCCGAGTGTAATTGAAGAAGACGGCACAACGCAGACGCTTATTGAAAAACAGGGCCAGCGTGTTTCTTTTATGACAACAGATATAACTCAAAAGAACAGCGCCGAACAGATCCTGCAACAGTGCATGGATGAATTTGGAACAGTTGATATCCTGGTAAATAATGCTGGGAGCTGCAAGATCAATCCTGTGCTGGAGTTTGACCGAAAAGACTGGGATCCAATGGTGGATGTCAATTTAACGGCTGCTTTTGATTTAAGCCGTGAGGCTGCCAAAATCATGATCCCCAAAAAGGCCGGAAAAATTATAAATATCTGTTCGTTGTTTTCTTACCTCGGCGGTCTTGGGTCTCCTGCTTATGCTGCAACCAAGCATGCTTTGGCCGGCCTGACAAAAGCATACTGTGATGAACTCGGGCAGCATAACATCCAGGTCAATGGTATCGCACCTGGTTACTATGCAACCGAAATTACGGCCAACACTAGAAAAGACCCTGTAACCAACCAGCGTGTTTTGGATCATATTCCTGCCAATCGCTGGGGAGATCCGAGGGATTTGATGGGGGCTTTGGTGTACTTGGCAAGCAGGGCGTCTGATTATGTAAACGGCCATCTTTTGGTTGTAGATGGAGGATATTTAGTCCGTTAAATCAGTCCGATAAATCATCATGATTAATATAAATCTAATTGGCTTATCGGATAAATAAATCGTAAAACCGCTGATGCATGTTAAAAAGGATCAATGAAACGGTTTTTGCAGGTTTCATTTAAACAAAAATTAAAGAGGTGGATATGTCGTTGACCAGGGAAGCAATTGTCCGGGATTTACAAGAGATAATCGGTTCAGACCGGGTAATTACAGATGAGCAGGTATTAAAAGAAAACAGTCATGACCGGTTTAAGAAATTTGAAAGTATATTTGGAGTCTACACCTTACCGATACCGGCTGCTGTACTAAAACCTGAAACACCTGAACAGGTTTCAAAAATACTTGCTTACCTGAACACCAATAAAATTAACTGTGTACCCAAAACAGGGGGATCAGCCACAGAAGGCGGTCTTGAAACACGAAAAGAGAATTCTGTAGTTATAGACGGCTCTGCTATGAATAAAATCATCGACATTGATCCATACAACATGATGGCAACGGCCCAGTGCGGTGTGAACCTTGAGGTCCTTGAAAACAAGGCAAGAGAGCAGGGACTTACAACTGGGCATTCGCCCCAGTCAAAACCTTTGGCACAGATGGGCGGACTTGTAGCCACCCGGAGTATCGGACAGTTTTCCACACTCTATGGTGGTATAGAAGACATGGTGATTGGACTTGAGGCTGTCTTTCCAAACGGTGAAATCACTAAGATTAAAAATGTACCGCGCAGGGCCTGCGGACCTGATATCCGGCATATTATCATCGGCAATGAAGGCGCCCTTTGTTTTATTACCGAAGTAACGGTAAAGCTGTTTAAATATTTTCCTGAAAATAACCGGTTTAATGCATGGGCGTTGGATGATATGGATACCGGATTTAAAATTCTTCGGGATGTAATGACGCAAGGGTACCGCCCATCCATTGCAAGGCTCTATGATGCCCAGGATGGCGCTCAGCACGGGTTTGACCAGTTTGCACCGGACAAATGCCTGCTTTTATTCATGAGTGAAGGTCCAAAAGGAATTGTGGATGCAACAGCCCAGGGAATAGAAAACACCGTTTCCCAGTACAAGGGGCATTCAGTCGTTGATCCCAAAATTATCGAGACCTGGTTTAATAATTTAAACTGGGGACCGGACAAGGTTGCCCAGGAGCGCGAGTTTATACGCAAAAACCTGAACATGGGATTTACTACCGAAGTGTCCGGAAACTGGAGCTGCATCCATACCATATATGAAAATGCCATTAAGCGAATACTGAATGAATATCCCCATGCCAAAGACCTGACGATGCTTGGCGGCCATTCTTCCCACAGTTACCAGACCGGTACCAATATGTACTTTGTTTACGACTATAATGTGGTGGATTGCAAACCAGAGGAAGAAATCGACAAGTATCATATCCCGCTGAATGCAATTATCGTTGAAGAAACCCTTAAAGCCGGCGGCTCCATGGTTCATCATCATGGTATTGGTAAATACCGGACCCCCTGGACGAAACAGGAACATGGGTCTGCCTATTATATTTTAGAGTCTCTAAAAGAAATTTATGACCCAAAAGGCATCATGAATTGGGGTACGATTTTTCCAACTGAAGATTAGGTCAAAGATAAGAATCTTAAAAAGCAGATAAAAGACAGATGAAAATCGGGGTATGTTTCAAATCGGTTCCGGATTACGGGCTGCTTGGTCCAAGTGACTATGAACTGTCAAAAGGCCAAGCACCTGATCTGGAATTTGTTCGAAAGGAGTTTAACGGGTTTGAAGAAAGTGCCCTGGAACTTGCCCTGAGACTGGCAGACCATCAAAGAGAACGACACAATGATGTCAGCCTTACGGCTTTGACAATTGATAATTCAAAAGCCGATATATTCTTACGCCAATTGTACGCGGTGGGATACGACCAGGGGGTAAGGATTGAACCTGACAATAATGTGGATCTTCGATTTACCCCCTTATTGCTGTCCTCTATTATTCACAAGTATTCAACCTGTGTTGGAAAATTTGATGCACTGATTTTTGGTGAACAAGGAGGAATAGGGGATAACGGACAGACCGGCTTTTTTGTTGCCGAACGTCTGGGATGGCCATGCATAAGCAATGTGACAGATGTCAAACCAGGGCCGGATTCAAATAAACTTGCAATTCAAACGGTTCAACAAGGCCGTACAATAGTTCAGACTGTGGCTCTTCCTGTTGTCATAATTGTCAGTAATACAGCCTCTGCCCCTTTTTTAAGGGTTCCGACCCTGCCTCAAAAACTTGCTGCTGCAAAAAAACAGATTGATACAGTTTCAATGGATGCTTTTTTGGGGCTGGATAATGGCAAAGACCCCCGGGAAAAAAAAATAGTCGGTCTCCAACGACTGGTTCCCAAAAGGCGCTGCGTGATGATTGAGGGACAAACGTGCAAAGAAAAAGCGCAGTTTGTTTATGATACAATCATAAAGCAGACGATGAACCCATGAAAGCAGTTATCGTGTTGACAGATCAGGGCGATGGCAACATAGCTGCTGCTTCTCTTTTTAATCAAGCAAGAATAAGCGGCCAACAATCCACATCTCAGGACGTTGAAAAAAACACTAAAGAAGCCGGAGCAGGCATACTTACGCCAAGTGTTAACATCTGGCACCTGTATGATGATTTACCCGAGCATA
The DNA here is from genome assembly GCA_022361535.1 of Desulfobacterales bacterium. Next base: position 2,020 of record JAKSAU010000825.1, on the reverse strand, counting down.
TCCCGGATTTTGGTATACCCATTGAATCGGTCCGGCTATTACATATTTCAGATCCTGATTTGTCGGAAACCATGCTGAACGTATTGGAAACTGCCTGCCAAAATGAGTTGCCGGACATCCTGATTTTTGGTTCATCCTTATTGGATCGTGAGTTGGCATCAAGACTGGCCTTCCGGCTTGGTAGTCAATCCTGTCTGGGTGTGGAGCATATTCTAATAACAGCTTCCGGCCTGGAGTTAACCACAACAGCATATGCAGGCAATCTTCAGGCCCGGTTCCAAGTTCAAATGGGTGGTGTTTGCATATCTGCGGCTCCTAAATCAAAAGCCAGGCTAAAACGAATCCCTTTAAATACCTTTGACTTCAAAATTCTTTCAAATGAAGACAAAGCGTTTCCCTGGCTTGTATCAAAACAAATAATTGCTGACCAGGAAGAGAAGCATGATGAAAATCGTCTTGTATCTGCACGGTTTGTTCTTGCTGCAGGTATGGGGACAGGGAGCAAAGACGGGATTTTTTCACTTAAGGTGGTGGCTGATAAACTTGGTGCGGTACTTGGCGGAACCCGGCCTGTGGTGATGAACGCATGGCTGCCCATGGCAAATATGATCGGTGTGTCCGGAAAGATTGTATCACCTGAATTGTGTATCACAGCAGGAGTTTCAGGTTCAGGTGCATTTGCCAGGGGCGTAGAGGAAAGCAAATATATATTGGCTATAAATTCAGATCCGCATGCTCTCATTTTTGAATGGGCTGATGCGGGCATTGTTGAAGATTTGTTTGAGTTTCTTGAGGAGCTGTCAAACGTGGTGGCAGCAAATAGCCAAAATCATAGAGAATCATGAGGCCAAGAGAATGTCCAACAATGATATCCCTAAAATAGTTCGACCGGTCACTCCAGGGTATATCGATTTTCTAAAGGATGAATCCGGCTGTCAGGGCAGGGCAGACACCATTTCGTTTCCAACATCTTATGAAGATATAAGAAACGCTCTTTCATATCTTGATCAAATTCCTGTAACAGTTCAAGGAAGCCGTACCGGTATCAAGGCAGCTTGTGTCCCTTTAAAAGGACATATACTCAACCTGTCTTTGCTGAACACCATATCTGACACAAAATGCGATAAAGGAAAAGCAAGTGTAAGAGTACAGGCCGGCGTAACTCTTGAACAGCTTGAAAATGCTTTGTACCGGCAAGGCCTTTTCTGGCCGGTTGATCCAACAGAGAAAAGTGCAACCATAGGTGGTATTGCTGCTAAAAATGCTGCAGGCCCCGGTGCTTATTTTTACGGCCCTGCAAAGAATCATATTAAGTCTTTATCAATCATGGACAAGGATGGAAACTTACATGTGATCAATCGGGATAAAGTGGATCAATATATAGGCAGCGAAGGCATGCTTGGGATAATTGTTGATATTCAATTGGCTCTGCTGCCCATGCCAGAAGAGATCTGGGGTGTTGTCATTTTCTTTGAAACAAACCAGTCCGCATTGAAATTTGCGCATAAGTGTAAGGATTTAAACAAAACAGGCCACAACCTTATTGATTCGACGGCTCAAGTGGTGTCTTTGGAATATATGGATGAAACCTGTCTTGATCTTATTTCCCGCTTTCTGGCAGATCGTCCTGGAGAAGATAGATTGGCCCGGATTCCCCAAGGGGCTGCCATTGCTATTGGGATGCATGGCAAGAGGTTTGAGGATATGGAGCCGCTTTTGTCTGATATTACGAATAAGGCAGCCGCAATAGGCGCTGATCCGTCAAATTCTTGGGCATTTTCAGGCGCTGGCGATATAAAACAATTTGAAAGCTTGCGTCATCAAGCCATGGTCTCAGCTCTCTTTTATTCAAAAAAGAGTGACAATGAAACTCTATCTGATTCAAAACCATATTTTGCATTGGATTTGGAAATAAACCCGGGTTTCATACAACCTGTTCTGGAAAGAGTGACATCCACCCTTTCTGAAAACGATTTAAAGGCCTGTGTATTTGGGAGCTATGGAAGAGGGCGCTTCAGAG
>JAKSAU010000021.1 GCA_022361535.1 Desulfobacterales bacterium | reverse complement strand
TTTTATCTCAGGCATGTTTGTCTGGCAAAGTCTGGCAAAAAAGGGAATCAAAAAATACCTTACAGGCCGTTTTACAAGGCTTGGCATTCCATTTATTTTTGGTGTTTTTTTCCTTATTCCCTTAGCCTACTACCCGGCACAAATCCAAGTTGGGCTGATAACCGGAACGTACTTCAGCTATGGAGAGTTCTGGCTCGGTATGATTCGATCCGGTTTTGGAACCGCAGGTCCTTTTTGGTTCTTATGGCTGCTGCTGGCATTCAATACACTGGTGGCGCTCCTTTGTCATTTCTTCCCTTTCATCCAACAGACCTTCAGAAGGCAGTTGACTATCGTCATTGACCGTCCCTTAAGGTTTTCTATCATATTGATTGGCATCTCTATTCTGGTTTACCTGCCTGTGACAATAGCGACCGGACCGCTGGCCTGGATTGGCATCGGACCATTTCATGTGCAGGTCAGCCGAGTACTGCTCTACCTGTTTTATTTCCTTTTAGGTATAGGAATCGGCGCCTTCGGCTCTGAGCCAAACGGGTTAGCCGTATTTGCCAGGTATTGGGTGATATTTATGACTGTGGGGATGGTGTCTTTCATTGTTTTTATCATCATGGTAGCCGGTGTCACGAATATAGATTTGACGATTATCAGCAGCATTACCTTCGTGATCTGCTGCGGGGCCAATGTATTCGGGATCACCGGTTTTTTCCTATGGTTCACCTCAAGGCGCTTTAAACTCATCGACAGCCTGAGCCGGAACGCATACGGCATCTATATCGTTCACTATGGGTTTGTCACCTGGCTTCAATACATGCTGCTGCAAATCCCCCTTGCGCCGGGAACAAAGGGGATGCTCGTGTTCCTGACCGCATTGATGCTCAGTTGGGGAACGTCAGCCGTCCTTCGGCGCATACCTGCTGTAAAAAAAATCATTTAGCCGCAATTTTTTCTGATTACGAGTCATCTATTCACCCAGACGAAATTGAGATAAATACTCTTTTAAAGCCTTACGGTTCTCAACACTCATCTCCGGACAATCATCTTGATCCTTCACACCGTCCATAACTTTAACTGCGAAAACCATACAGGTAGCCTCTTTGCATGCTTTACAATTTGTTTTGGGTAAGGCCTTGAGTATCTCTGTAATGACGGGTTTATCTACGGAACTGTAGTCAGGTGTGATGGAATCTCTATTTTCCCAGGCCTGATTAATTTCGCTCTGTAACCATTGGAATATCTTCTCTGCATCTGATTGGTATCTTATTGCATTCATAGCAATATACTCATCATGCAGAGTGATCAGTTTGCCACTGGTTTTAAGGGTGAGACTCGGTGGTTCTTTAATGAAGGTTGAACCACCAAGAACCGTATTCAGGTAGGGTAATACCTCACCTATGGTTTCGTTCAGATAGGCAAAGCCATGCATATACTCTGAACCCAATACACATCTGCCTTTAAAGTATTCAGTATTATATCCGGTTAATTTCATTATTGAGTCTCCAATATTTTTTCGCTAATTTCCCCGTTTAAATTAAAATCCTGAAATTAGAAGTTGAAACATTTCTGAAATGGTCTTTTGCGCAACGGATCGTGCATTGCCCTTCCCTTTTTTTCCATATCAGAAACCGCGCTGCTTTCAGTATGCGCTCCCGTGTTTCTGCTTTTAAGTCATCTCTTCGTGTCATAGCTTTAAACAATGATGACCTGCTAAGTCAGTATTTTCTTACATGTCTCAACAACTTCCTGGACGGCCCTGTCCGTTACCGGTGTTTTGCCTTTCTCCATATCCAAGTCAGAGAGGCACAAATGATTGAATCGCTTAACCCCTGCCTTTTGTAATGATTTTTCCGTACAGGCCAGTTGGCATCCGTCTATGGCCATTATTTCAGATGCCTTCATTGCTGCGTCTATGATGGGCCCCACATTTCCCCCTAAACCGACGGCGCAAAACATGTTACCGACATTCTCTTTCTTTAGTATCCTTGCCGCCTTATCCGATATTTCCCCGACGTCTGCGGCACCGGAACAGGCAAAAACCAATTTACCTTCTGAACAACAGATTTTATTGATCTCAACCATTTTGCTCTCCTTTTTGATGTTTAAATCAGTGTTTAATTTCTTCTTTGAGCGAAGCCGCTCAGGATATAGTTCCATCACTATAAAAAGGGCTAAATCACCAGACTTGCCTTCCATTTGCTCTGTCTGAATCTGAAAAAGGAGACTGAAAACAATGTCAAAACATATGCGGTCAGGTTGAGCCAGCAGGCAACAAGCCCCCATTCCGTGTAAGAAACTATGATAGTCATGGGGATAATCATCACAAACACCGTTGCCAATCCGATGCTCCACATTACAAATCGAATGTCCCCTGCCCCCTTCAGTACCCCAAGAAAAGTAAAATACATGGCATCAAAGCAGATAAAACCAGCCATGATCCTGATGATCATCTTTCCTGAGGAAACCATCATTGCATGAGACTCGGAAGTACCTGAAGAAAGAAAAAGGATGAGAATTTTTTCTGGTACAAGAATAAAAAAGATGCCAAGCAGACCCATATAAAAAAGAAGAATCACTATCGTCTGCCAGGTAAACTCTAATGCCCCATAAATATCCTTGTTTCCCAATGACTGACCGACCAATATGGACAGACCGATAGAGAATCCGATGGTCGGCATAAAGGCAATGGAATGGATCGAAAAAACAATATTGCTTATCGCAAGTTCCAAATCTCCCAAGCGGCCGACCATGAAAATAAAGAAGGTGAATGCCAGTACATCCAAAGAAAACTGTAATCCGGAAGCCCCGCCTTTAAATAGTATTTTCACAAACAAATCCCGTTCAAATCCTCGGCCTGACCAGATCCTGTAGGCTGTTTCATTTTTTCGGTTAAAAATGAGAGGACAGTAGCATAGAACAATAAACATCCATGAAAAAACAGTGGCCACACCGGCGCCACGGATACCCATTTCAGGGATTATTCCATACCCGTTTATCAGTGCATAATCCAAAGGGATATTGATAAACATTGCCACAATATTAATCACCATCACCGGGCGGGTCCTTCCCTGCCCCGAAAAGAAACAGGCCAGACCGGTTCCCAGAACATGCATACCGCCACCGAGGCAAAGAATTCTGAAATAAATTTGTTCAAGACGCTGAACCTCGATGCTATGCCCTGCCAGTTTGAAAATGGGGGCGCTTAAAAACGAAACGGCTGTCAGAATAACCGCAACAGCCAGAGAAAAATAAATACCCTGCCACAGACAGGGACCGATCCTGTCTTGTTGGTCGGCACCTATATATTGGGCAATAAAAACATTGATATAAGAAGCCGTACCAACAAACAAAGTCAGCACAAGGAAGGCTGCAACGCCTGCCGGTGTTGCAGCGGCAATGGCATCAAGTGAATAATTGGCCAAAAAAACCCTGTCGGTAAACTCCATGACGGTTATCGCTGCCATGGAGGCAACCAACGGCATGCTGATCGAAATGAGTTCTTTATATTTGTTAAATGGGTTCTTCATTTATATGGCGACTTAAAAAACTTTAAAAGGATTGGCTGATTCCGGAAAAGACACCCATGACAACAGTATTCAAGGCAGTCTTGTATGCATTATGTCTTGTTTCATTGTCTATTCTTAGTGGCAAACCTTTTACGCTTTGTTTTTTTTGCTTGATGTATTTTAGTTTGAAGCGAATACCACCATTGAAAAAGTGCAAAACCGATAGAGATAAGCCCTAACCCCACCCAGCTAAAATTCAAGTTCGATAATATCTCCATGGCGCACGATTCTTTTTCCCTTTGCACTATTTAAATGCAGTCTTTGTTCTTCTTTTTATTCTAAACAGCTTATTGCTTTGCCGTACCATATGCCATACGCAACCCCCCGTAATCACCCAAAGGGATGATTATTCGAGGTGATTTCAAGTTTTATTTCTTTCAAATAATCACAATAGGCAGCAAGTACAAAATGGCGCGATTAAAGCTGGCCAACTTCAAGATTCCACCGAAAATCATCCGTTTGGGTGATGAAAAAGAAGCTAAAACATGTCATTGATCAAACATGAATCAATCTGCTTAGGAGAGAGTTATTGCGCATTAGACAAGAAACAGATTTAGGATGCGGGCAAAATAAGGCTAAATACGCTGGCAAAATGAAATACTGTACTGAAAATGGACTTGATTTTCATATATACAAGCTCGGCCCCAACCGGATTAAACGAATGATTCAGCGGCGGTATGATGTTGTTATTAACATAACGGGTAAATCTTTGGATACTATCACAAGGCAAGCGATGGAAATTGTTTATCAGTAATATATCCAAACTTGAAAATTATCCGGTGTGAGCCGTTAGTTAATCTCCAATTTAGCCCAATTAAGTGTTTAAAAATTGAACCTTCTATTTTACTGTTAGCTGGTGAGTACTGAACCTTAAATCTTATGATACAAGGAAATGTGATGAATATTCTGATAGTTGCGATCGGAAGTCTCGGGGATGTGAATCCGTTTATAAAAATCGGCATGGCACTCCGTCAAAGAGGACATGATGTTACTCTTCTGACCAACAGCTATTTCAGAGACTCGGTTCAAAACGCAGGGTTGGATTTCAAATCTGTCGGAACCATAGAAGAATATAACAAGATGACAGATGAAGTTGATTTGGGAAACCCTACAAAGACTACGAAAGCAGTGATGAAGTATTTGTATTTTGCATCAATGCAACGCATTTATAATACCGTTAGGGAATTGAATATACCCGGGGAAACCGTGATTGTCGGAATTACGATGGCATTTGGTGCAAGGATTGCTCAGGAAAAAATGGGCATCCCTATGGTAACATGTCATCTGGCACCAGTTTCTTTGCCTTCCGTTTCAAACCCGGCAAGGATGGACGGTATCTGGATGCCGCATTGGATGCCCATGTTTTACAAAAAGGTTGTATGGCGATTAATTGATAAGATGGCAGACATGTTTCTCAGCCCCCCGATAAACGAAATGCTCGGAAAATTAGACCTGCCAGCGGTTAAAAGAATATTTAGACACTGGATCCATTCTCCTGACAAGGTTATTGGATTATTTCCAAGCTGGTTTGCCGAACCGCAGCCTGATTGGCCGAACAATACAGAGCTTGCTAATTTCATTTTCTTTGATGACGCCGGCAGGAAACCCATGAGCCCGGCTCTTGAAGATTTTATTTGTCATGATAAGCCGACAGTTGTTTTTACAGCAGGCACAGCCGTAAAAAATGCAGCGTCCTTTTTCGAGGAATCTGTAAAAGCATGTAACATATTAAATATTCGTGGTGTTTTTCTTTCCGGATATAAGAATCATATCCCAAACAATTTGCCAAAAAATATTCTGTATAGTGAATATGCACCTTTTAGCAAATTGCTGCCTGTTGCATCTGCCTTGGTTCACCATGGTGGTATCGGAACTTGTGCTCAAGCCTTGAAAGCCGGAGTGCCTCAGCTTTTGACACCATTTGGCATGGATCAGTACGATAATTCAGCACGGCTTAGCGCTCTTGGAGTCAGTGAGGAAGTTTGTATGAATAAATATAAAGCGTCCCTTGTAGCTGAGAAGCTTAAGAAATTACTTGAAGATACAGACATCCGCATGAGCTGTGAAAAAATTGCCAATACTTTTAAAAACACTGAACCGCTTTCCAAGGTATGTGGCATAATCGAGGATCAAATTAATAATTCGAAATCCAAACCAAATACCGGTTAAAAACACCCAAATTTAACCCGGCATTCACCCATATTGCATTTTTAAATATGCTATTGGTCAGCATGTTCCGGCATCACGCTGATTCATTCATAACGTTATCATTCTATAAATTGGTGCACACAAAACAG
>JAKSAU010001120.1 GCA_022361535.1 Desulfobacterales bacterium | reverse complement strand
CAAAGAGCAGAGCACAACCCTTTTATCCCTCATGGGCCAGGCCATGGATGAAGGGGCCAAAGGCGTCTCTTTCGGTTTTCAGTATGCGCCCGGGATTTTTGCTCAAAAAGATGAAATCAAGCAGATCGCAGACCTGGTCAAGTCCAGAGGAAAACTTTTAACCTTACATCTTAAGGCCTACTCTTCGGTTTCAGCCACCTATCCTGTGATTCCCTTTGGCAAAGCCCATAATATTATCGCCCTGGAAGAAGCTCTAAACCTGGCCCGGGAAACCGATGTTCCTATTCAGTTGTCCCATTTGATTTTCGTGGGAGAAAAGACCTGGAAAACCTTTGATAAAGCCATGGCATTAATTGAAAAGGCTGTTGCCGACGGTCTTGATATTGGCATTGATTCTTATCCGTATCACTGCGGTGCATCCATCATTACCGTTCTCATGCCTGACTGGTTTATGGCCAAAGCCCCGCAAAGCTATGAAGACAAAACCATGATTTTAAAAGCAAGGCTTCTTGCAGCCATCTCTTTTAAGCTTCTGGGTTTTGGGTTTGACGATATCCAGATTGCCTCTGCCATGCACGAACCTTTTGAAAAGTTCAACGGAATGTTTTTATCACAGATTGCAAAAGAACGCGGGGTTGCCCCATTCCAAAATTATATGGATTTTGTCCGTGAAAGCAATGGGACTGCCCGTGTGCTGATGCATAAGTATACAAGTCCACAAATCGTAGATGCCTTAATGGTGCACCCCTTATCCGTATACATGACAGATGCCTGGACCGAGCCGGACGGTCTGCAAAATCCTGCGGCTTTTGGATGTTTTCCCTGTTTTCTGCAAAAGGCCAGGGAAAAAAGGCTTCTTTCATTGGAAGCTGTGATTCATAAAATGACAGGTGCAAGTGCCAAACGATTTGACATCAAGGATCGCGGTGTCCTTGAAAAAGGCAAAGCCGCAGACATCACCATATTTGACTGGGAATCAATCAAAGACAACACTACCCTTGACCAGACAGACAAGCGGCCTTCAGGCATTGGTGCGGTTTTCATCAACGGAGTACAGGTGGTAAAAAACGGGATCGCAGATCCTTCATTGAAACCAGGCAAATTTCTTACCTGATAAAAATTCAGGCAACCTGGAGCAATGCTGACACTTTTCCCTATTGAATTAACATTAAGGAATATAAAAGGAATCTTGGCTGAGAATTTATTCTGGACTGGATATATCATCCAAATGCTATTGACCTAATCACCAGTTACTTGGTAGTTTTATTCATCGCGGCGAAAATTATTGATGTATTTCCTGAGCCTGCCCGCTGTGATTCGTTTTGGTTTTGGTTCTTTATCCCCGGGCGGAGAACCAATATTTCTTATGCATTCCTAATCCAGGAGGAACTGGTATGGATCAAAAAGAACTGAAGAAATTACTGGCTGGGTTTTGTGTCGCCGGTCTTCTTACAGGTTCTTCAGCCGTATTGCCCCCTGTCTGCATCGCTGGCAGTGGCTGAGGCGATAAAAAAACGGGAACAGGTAGTTCCCAAAGCGGCTGAAGCGGAGAAAAACCGGAGGCAGTTAGCCCCCAAAGCGGCTGAAGTGGTAGTTCAAGTGGTGCAGGTGGCACCACAAAAGAACCCGAAAAAGAAACCAAAGAACAAAAACCCCAAAGTGGCTGAAGTGGCGGCTCAAGTGGTGCAGGTGGCACCACAAAAGACTCACAGAAGCCCAAAAGCGGCTGAGGTTAGTCTATTTCATGCGGTTCGCATGATTTGATCAGCCCGATTACTAACTTATACCTTAAACCTAAAAATATGACCGATTCTTTAAACCATTTAGTTAAACACTTTCCCATCTGCCGCAGGATCCTTGGGGACAACGCCTGGGAAAGGATCCTGTCGGCATTTGAATATCGCGACCCTTGGGATTTTGTCCAGCATATCAATAATGTGCAAGACGACAACGAGGTTCCGGGATATCTTCCGGATATTGCCTTGCTGGAATTCAACTACCAAAACTTATGCCGGAACCCTAAATCCATACCGGAAAAAGTAGAAGATATAATGGTTAACCCTAACCTTCATCTTATTCCAAGCAAGTGGTGTAACCTTGCTTTGCTGTTCAATTCGCAAGACAGAACGATCCAATTTAAACCGGAGAAAAAAGACAGTCATATTCTAGTCTGGCGTCATCCGCTAACAGGAAAAGTATTGTGCCGGGAAGCATTTGATAATGATCTTCTCGCCCTCAAACTGATAGTAGACGACATCGACATAAAAAAGGCTGCGCAAGAAGAGAATAGTTCTCTTGGAAAACTATTAGCTATTCTCCACCACGCCGCTGAAGACGGACTTCTTATAACTCCTGAATCAGGTATTTCCAGAGACCCTGAATACTTTTCAGCAAATACACTTTCTAACTCATTTTTAAAAACCGATGTATTTACCCTGCAATGGCATATTACACAGGTCTGCGATCTGCACTGCAGGCATTGCTATGACAGAAGTGATCGGATAAAGCTGTCTTTTTCCGATGCCCAGTCTGTCCTGGATACCTTTTTTGATTTTATACAAAAAATGAATGTCAGAGGACATGTAACCTTTACCGGTGGTAATCCCTTGCTTTATCCCGACTTTACTAAGCTCTACCAAACCGCTTCGGACATGGGGTTTTCTATGGCAATTTTAGGTAACCCTGCTTCCGCTGGCATTCTTGATACGCTTGTTGATATACAGCCACTGACCCACTTTCAGATCAGCTTGGAAGGTCTTGAAGACTATAACGACTATATCCGCGGCCCTGGACATTTTAAACGCTCTCTTTCTTTTTTGGAACGGCTCCGTGAAAAAGATATTTACTCAATGGTCATGTTGACCCTGAACCGGGACAACATGGACCAGGTTCTTCCCCTTGCAGATATATTAAAGGGCAAGGCTGATTCCTTTACATTCAACCGTCTGGCCATGGTGGGGGAGGCCCAAGCTTTAAATATGCCTGATCCAAAAGATTTCAAGGTTTTCTTGAAAGCGTATGTCAATGCAGCTAAATCCAACCCGGTCTTAAGTTTAAAAGATAACCTGATAAATATTGGCAAAGCTGAAAACGGCTCTGAATTGTTTGGAGGGTGTACCGGACACGGCTGTGGTGCTGCATTTAATTTCGTTTCGATTCTTCCGGATGGAGAAGTTCATGCCTGCCGAAAATTTCCTTCCATAATCGGAAATATCAAACACGACTCTCTTTTAAACATTTACAACTCTTCTATGGCGCAAAAATACAGAAACGGCTCAAGTGCCTGTAGAGGCTGCGATCTCTTTTCTGTTTGCCGTGGTTGTCCCGCTGTTGTCTACGGCATGGGTCTTGACTGTTTTGAGTCCCGTGATCCATTCTGCTTTTATGCCAAGGCCCCGGATAAACCCCGTATTTAAGAATAGACGGTATTGAGCCTGTCGTGTGATCTGACCTTTAAAAAACAACACCCCTAAGCTTCTTGGGCATCTAACAACCTATTTATACGATTGATATACTCTTTATTCGGACATGGCTTTGAAATATGGTCAATAATCGGATCTTTTTTCTTCAACTCTTTGATGCTTTCAATAAATTCAATGTTGCCTGATACAAAAAGGATTGGCATCGTCCTATTTGTTTTTCTAATATGTTTGTAAACATCCATACCGTTCGTTTGACCCGGGAGAATATAATCAAGACTAACCAAATCGTATTGGTACCTGTTAAACAAATCGATTGCCAATTTCCCGTTTGCAGCAATATCAACTTTGTGATTTATGGATTGGTGTGTCAATATTTGATATTGAACATTTGAGATCGCCTGTTCGTCTTCAACAAGGAGTATCTGCTTGCCAGAATACGACTTAGTGGCTTTGATTTCTATTATTTCTTTTTTGGTCAGTTCCTTTTTGATGATGGGCAATCGTATCGCAACCCTGGTACCTTTATCTATTTGGGATTCGACAGCAACCTGCCCTTTGTGCTGTTCAATATATTTTTTTACGTTGGTCATTCCATATCCGGTTCCTTTAATCCCTGGCTTATACGAACCGGTAACGTCTTTAATACCTTTCAGGGTAAAAGCAGGTTCGAATATCCGATCCGTTAAATCTTGAGGCATTCCGCAGCCATTATCCTCAACTTCAATAATTATATGGTCTTTCAACTGATCGGTTTTAAGTGTAATGTTCGGATCCCTTGTATTGCTTGTTGCATGGACAGCATTCTGTATCACGTTAACAAGAGCGTGTTCGATCATTCCCGGATCTGCTAATAAATTAGAAACCGCTGAGTTGTACTTGCGGATTATATTTATTTCTATAAGTTCTTTTTTTAATATGCTTAATACAAATTCCATCTTGTCGTTGATGGAAAAGTATTCGAACTTGGGCTCTTGATCTTTGGCAAAGGCAATCAGGTTTTTAGTCAGATTACTGCCCCGCATAGCAAGATCAACTATCAGATTCAGGGTTTCTTCTCTTTGTTTTTCAACACCTTCAAACAGTTCAAGCTGGGCATTGCCCAAAATCCCGGCCAGAATATTATTAAAATCATGCGCCATTTTTCCTGCAATTTGGCCAACCAAAGCATATTTCTCGTGTTGCAAAGCGCTTCTTTGGGCCTCAAGTTTTTCTTCTTCATTTTGTTTGCGGTCGGTAATATCACGTACCGCAGCAAGGATGCCGGGCCGGCCCTCATACTCAATGCCAACGGCACTGAGTTCGACTGGAAATTTAGAGCCATCCTTTCTTCTCAATACAGTCTCGGTAAAAAGGGGGGGATCTCCATGCCGTGGCATATCTGCAACAGATACCCGGCCGGTTATTAAATTTTCATCGATATCCATTGGTGTCTTTTGCAGCATTTCTTCACGGGTAAACTTGAGCATGCTGCAAGCAGCCGTGTTAACCTCCAAAAAGCGGAAACCATCTTCTTCTAGTCCATTCATCATGATCATAACGTCCAGAAAATTGAATATGTTCCTAAACTTTGACTCACTATGCAGGAGTTCTTCTTCTGTCCGTTTACGGATGGTGATGTCCCGGTTAACCCCTATAATGCCAACGGCTTTGCCTTTATTATCCCTTAAGAACGAAACGGTCATTTCCACAGGAAAAAGTGTACCGTTCTTATGCTGCATTTCTACTTCAAGCGTCCTCGAACGTTTGGGATCTGAACCCATTTGCTGCTCTATCGCCATCTCCTCTTTGAACGTTTGGTTAATTTTAACAATCGAATCAGGTGTCAGATAGTCTTCCAGAGAGAGTTTGAATTTTTCGTCTACGGTGAACCCGGACTGTTGGAATGTTGATGGGCTGATATAGGTAAGAGTAAAATTCATATCACGCGTCCAGATAACATCTGATAAATTCTCAGCCAATATACGGTATTTGAGTTCACTTTGGGCCAACTCTTCCGTACGATTTTTCACTTGAGTTCTAAGGGTACGGGTCCATAAAAAGGCAAGGATTGCAGAAAATAGAATCACAGCTGAAAGTGACGCATAAAACCGAAAGTCTTTCCAAATAGAAACCGGTCGTTCAAGCACAATCCAGCGACGCCTGATTTCCTGTTTTTCATCCTTGGATATCGTTTTTAATCCTTTAGAAAGAATGCGGTTAAGAACCGGCATATCTTTGCGGCTGGCAAATGATAGATGCCATGTGAACTCCGGCACGTTTCCTGCCACTTTCAGATTTCCTATGCCAAGCGATTCGATGGTATGTGAGGCAACAGCCAAATCGGTTACCATAGCGTCAATACGGCCAAAGGAAACTGCCTGCAGGCCGCTTGCGTTGTCCTTTACAAGCTCAATATCTATTTGAGAAAAATGCTTTTGGAAATACTCTGCTGTAGCATACCCTTTAACAATCGCCACCCGCATGCCTTGCATGGCCTCAGGAGTTAATGAGCGCTTTATCTCTTTGCGCGTTATGATGACGTTGGGAATCGTTACATAAGGCTCAGTAAATAGTAAAAATTTCTCTCTTGCCTCATTAGGCTGAATATTTCCCACTACGTCGATCTCTTTTGCCCGGGCTTTTTCAATAATTTCGCTCCAGGTATCGCATGCAACAAGTTCAAACCGGATACCGATGCGGGATTCAATCAGTTTTATAATATCCATCGTGAGGCCTCTGAATTCACCTTGGCTGTCACGAAAACTGATCGGAGGGTATGTAGGAGATGGTGCAAACCGGACACGACCATCATTGGCATGAAGCCATGCCTGTTCTTCCCGGGTTAAAAGGCTTTCTTGGTTTGAGGCAAGCGCATCCGCCCACCCCGTCACGCACACTGCTGCTATGGTAATAATTGTGATGACTATTATCGTTTTACATGCATCAGGTTGCATTAATTTTTCACACATGTCGCAATCGGTTTCCTTGATTCTTCAAAAAGGAAGTATAAATTAATGTAAGACTACGTTTAGATATATTTGATTACTTCAAGTTATTCGGAATAATTGATAAGAACCTGTTATGAATAGCCGTTTTTCAAGATTAAATAAACAGTACACTATTTAAATTAATCGGGCAATATTGTGATTAAACCGCTACCCGTAAACCATGTTATTTATCAAGACTTTTAATAATAAAAATCAAACAAGTCCTGTTATTCAAAAACAACCATGTGGACTGGGTTAACTATCATCCGGACGACTCTTTTGATAGTGTAAT
>JAKSAU010000919.1 GCA_022361535.1 Desulfobacterales bacterium | reverse complement strand
CTGGCGCGCTGTGTCCCCGGATAAAGCGTTGCGGTTTGTCCACCTTAACAGCAGGGTGTAAACCGTCAGGGTCGTGGCGAAACCCCTCATGGTGGCCCCCCCTCATGGTGACCCCCTCCTCGCGGTGAAACCCCTCGTGGTGAAACCCCTCGCGGTGAAACCCCTCGTGGTGAAACCCCGCTAAAATCGAATCCCTAATGGCTCGCTCAAAAATAAATGGACAGCTCGTCATTGGGCGAATTTTAGCCACCAATTAAATGTGATGAAATTTAATGCGTTATCACGTTTACCAATAAGGTTGATTTTTTTTAAGATTCGTGAAGAATAAGCGGAAGTTGGCATAGAGATCGTTTAAGCAAATCGTAAACTTAGGAGACGGATAATGAAGAAAGTGGTTTTGGCAGTTGTGTTGATTCTTGTTTTGGCGGGCGCTGGCACTCCTTTTCTCAGTGGTATGATGATGGAACGTACCTTAAGGCAATCGATCAGTGATATCAACCGGATATATTCGGAAACCGGATCGGATATTTCCCTTGAAATCAGTCAATATGACAGGAATTATTCTTCCTCCCGGATTGAATGGAAAATCAAGCTGGGCACGCTCGCATCGTTTTATGGTTTTGATGAAATTGTTTTTTTGGACCGGGCGGACCATGGGTTCGTCCGTGTTGTCTCCCACACGAGCCTTGAGGAAAACAAGTGGTTCATGGATTTTGTAAACCAGAAACTCAACGGAATAAATCCGTTGGAGATCAAAACGGAATATAATTATATCGGGGATGTTGAGACAACGGTGGCAATGGATGGTTTCCGTTTAACGGAGGGAGATGACGAGATCCAGGTGATGCCCGGCCATATGACATTTACGATGGATAAGGGCATCAATAATATCCTGACCGTGGGCGCTTGGGAAGGATGCACCGCTTCGGACAAACTGGTCATGGATAAAATATCCATAAACTCAAAACTGGCAAAACTCTCCTCGTTCATATGGGATGGCAGCAT
>JAKSAU010001034.1 GCA_022361535.1 Desulfobacterales bacterium | reverse complement strand
ATTCTTTTAAACTCGATGCCCAATTGCTCACCAATGTCTTTCGATGAAAACAGAACACCTATTTCCGTATTTTGAATAAATGACCTTGGGTCAAGGTTTAAAGACCCGATAAAAATATATTTTCGATCAAAAATGAATGATTTTGCATGCAGACTGGCTTTAGAAGACCCTTTAAATGTTGTTTTCTTTGAACTATCCGCCTTTTTATTCACTTCATAGAGTTCAACACCACCTTTTAGAAGCCGTTCACGGTAACGGGCATACCCCGCATGAACGATGGATACATCGGTTGATGCCAGGGAGTTGGTCAGGATTTTTACCTTAATCCCTTTTTTCACCAAATCTATTAAAAAAGCAGATCCCGCCTTTCCGGGAACAAAATAGGGAGACAGTATAATAAGCTCTTTTTCGACACCTTCCAGGTAAGGCGTGAGTTGGGGAACAAGATGATATTCAGTGTGGTCGGTAGGCGCTGTTATTTTTTCTGGCAAGTCATATACAATTTGGGCATCTCCCCAGGCATAATCTACTTTGTTGTTTCTCAACTTCTCGGCCAGATTAGATTGTGTCAAAGACTTCATATATAGGGAGTGAGATTGGAGAGCGACAAATGTTGCTAATTCTTTGCGGCCCTGGCTGTACTGCTCTTTTGTGACAGTTTCTTTGGCAAGTACACTTGCGGGATAGCTCAGTTCACTGT
Organism: Desulfobacterales bacterium; assembly: GCA_022361535.1. The sequence continues at coordinate 11,950 of JAKSAU010001034.1, read as the reverse complement.
TCCAATACAGATCGAACGAGTCGGATACGTCTTCTACAACAGGGCCGATACACATGACGTCAAGATCTGCAAAGGCAAGGTCGGGGTCAGCATTAAAATATGTGTTCCCGATGTTTCGGCCGCCAAGAATTGACACCTGGTTATCTGCGGTAAATGATTTGTTGTGCATTCTCCTGGTAACCGAGCCCAGTCTGGTTATCAACTGGGTAATCCTTCCCACATCACGACTGAACGGGTTGAAAATTCTGACTTCGATATTGGGATGGCTATCTATAGCTGTTGCGCCGATATCCCTTCCTTTTAGATCCATATCATCTACGAGCAAACGGACCCGGACCCCCCTGTCAGCAGCTTTAAATAACTCTTCGGTAAATAAACGCCCTATCAGATCATCGTGATAAAGATAGTATTGAATGTCGAGGCTGCGCTGAGCGGACCGGGCCAACACAACCCTTGCCACAAATGCATCAAGTCCGTCATCCAGTATATGGAAGCCTGATTTCCCAGGATGATTTGCAGCCAGGGGGTGAACAGTCTGACCTAAAAAGGTGGTATCGGTGTCAGTATAGGACTGGGATTGGGTGCGGGGAAAATCTGTCGGGAGCGTTGCCGCACAACTGCTTAGCAGCAAAGTTAAAAAGAAAAGTAAAACAATATCTTTTTTCATGTTCGTTCTTTAGCAATATGGGAATAAGCTTGCAAGTCCAATTTCTTAAGTTGGTTTTAAGAAAAAATTGCAGGATCTTAAAAAGACAACAGTCATGCCAAATCAAGATGATGCAACTTGATGCAGCTTTTAGTTGAACCATGTTGTAAAGACAATGATTGTGCTGGTAAAGTTTAGGGTTTGCTGTTAAGGTGAACCCCTCTAGAATAAAGCAGACTGGAAGGAACTTTGCGTGGCCATGGATCCAATTGAACAGGCTGAAAAAATACTAGATGATTCTTATATCCGGTATAAAACCATATTTGAAAATACCGGAACAGCCACTATTCTTATTGAAAACGATATGACCATTTCCATGGTCAATTCCGAGCTGGAACGCATTTCCGGTATAGAAAAATCCCGCATAGAGGGTAAAATGAAATTTCCAGAACTTCTTGCTGAAGAAGATCGGGAAAAAGTAATTGCCAACCATAAACTGCGACGGAAAAATCCGGAACTTGCCCCGAGAAACTATCCCTGCCGTGTCAAGGTGGAAGAAGGCAAGATAATGGAGTGCATCCTTACTGTTGCCCTGATCACCGGGACCAAGCAAAGCGTGGCTTCCATTACAGATATTTCAAAGCAAAAGCACCTGGAGCGGGAGATTTCCCGGATCTCGGAGGAAGAACGCAGGCAGATGGGGCAGGTGCTTCATGATGATTTAGGGTCTCACCTGGCCGGTGTTGAAGCTATGTCCTCTTTGCTGGCGACACGGCTTAAAAAGCAGGCGCATGCCGATGCCGGTTTGGCTCATGAGATTAGAGAATTGGTCAATGAAGCCATTCAGAAGACACGAGCCATGGTCCAGGGGCTGGTGCCTGTGAACCTGGCTGATACAGGATTTATGAATGCGTTCCGCCGGTATGTGACTGAAGTGGAAAAAGCATTTGGACTGAAATGCCGGGTAATGGCAGATACACGGGAAATCAGGTTTTCTAATACAGCCGCCCTAACTCATGTTTACTATATTATCCGGGAAGCGGTAAATAATGCTGCCAAACACGGAGATGCCGGCTGTGTCGATATCCGGTTCAAAGAAGAAGGCCCTGATCTAATCATTGACATAAAAGACAACGGCAAGGGGATATCTGAGTCGGACAGAAGCAGCAAAGGTATCGGCCTTGTTATCATGCAGCACAGGGCAGATCTTATAGGCGCCCGGCTGGAAATTTTCGAGAATCCATCAGGAGGGACTATTGTCCGGTGCAGAATCGGAAAAAAATATTTATTGTAGATGATCATCCCGTTTTCAGGAAAGGGTTGGCCCAGCTCATTGACGAGGAAGATGACCTGACCGTGGTCGGGGAGGCTGAAAGTGTTGACCAGGCCATAGAGATGATAACTAAGTCCATACCGGACCTGGCCATAGTGGATATCACCCTTAAAGACAAATCCGGCATGGATTTGATCGAATATCTAAGGGAACATAAACCGGGATTGCCGATCCTTGTCATATCCATGCATGACGAATCCTTGTATGCAGAGCGGGTACTCAGAGCCGGTGCGCTTGGGTATATCACAAAACAGGAAATGACGTCTGATGTGGTATCAGCAGTACGTCAGGTATTGTGGGGAAAGCGCTACCTGTCAGCAAAAATGGTAGATGCCCTTCTTGGAAAAATGATCACAGGACATGCTGGTGACGGGGATGATCCGGTTGATGTATTGTCCAACCGGGAACTGGAGGTGTTCCAACTCATCGGCCAGGGGTTTAAGCGGGGTGAAATTGCCAATATGCTCAGCCTTAGCGTTAAAACCATAGGCACCTACCATGAAAGCATCAAGAAAAAAATGCACCTGAAATCTGCCACTGAATTAATGAAGTATGCAGTAACCTGGGTGCAGAACAAATCCTAAAACATCTAGGTGTTTTACCTATAGCAAGACCGGTGTTTCGTTTATACAAAAACCGGTCCTATATCGATTGTTTATTCTCCCTATCTACTATAGAACATGCCCGTCAGTGTTAGAAGATGATTAAAATGTAGCATCGGGTCATGACAACCTGGAAAGGGGATGGCAATGATGGCAGAGGCACAAGCAAGCTTCGTTAATGATGTTGAAACATGTGTAGATCGTATTCTTGACACAGTGGGAAGGAAAATCGTGTTTGGTATGCCGCTGGCTTTGGGAAAACCCAACCATCTGGCAAATGCCCTTTATTTAAGGGCCAAAAACGATCCCTCCATTGACCTGACTATTATTACTGCGCTCTCTCTGGAAAAACCTGCTCCCTCCTCTACACTTGAAGCCAGGCTTTTGGAACCCATTGTGAAACGAATCTGGGACGGATTCGTAGAATTTGAATACATGAAGGACTTGAGGAAAAACCGGTTACCTTCCAATGTGAGGATTTCCGAGTTTTTTACAAAGGCCGGGGGATACCTGAATTCTCCTTATGCCCAGCAGAACTATATTTCTACCAATTACACCCATGCAATACGGGACCTTATTGACAACGGTCTCAATGTGATAGGCAATATGATTGCCCCCCACCCTGATGGAAATAAAGGCCTGGTGTCCATGAGCTGTAATCCTGATCTTACTGTTGAAGGATTTGCCAAGATGATGGAGGTCAGAAAACAAGGCCAGAAAAATATGATAATTGGCCAGCTGAACTCCAACTTGCCTTATATGTATGGGGATGCAGTCATGGAATCAGATGTTTACGATGTTATCCTTGACGACGCTAAGTATGATTTCCCTTTATTTTCTGTGCCCAAAGCCTCGGTGGCTCCGGCAGATCACATGATCGGCCTTAATGTATCCACACTGATCAAAGATAATGGTACACTGCAAATCGGCATTGGTTCACTCGGAGATGCTATCGCGTCAAGCATGATCATGCGTCACAAAAACAATGATGCCTACCAGAAAGCCATCAACAGGGTCAATATCCCGGGCCGCTACAGGGGGTTGATTGATAAAATTGGTGGCACCGATACTTTTGAAAAGGGGCTTTACGGCGCCACTGAAATGCTGGTGGATGTTTTTGTCCAATTATACAAAAACGATATTCTCAAAAGAAGAGTATATGACAATGCCGGCATCCAGGAACTGCTGAACAATAAAACTATTACTGAAAAAATCCCGGCCAATATCCTGGATATTCTCGTCAACCAAAAAGTAATAAGCGAGCGCTTGACAAAGGCCGATTTTCGCCTGCTTGTAAAATACGGCATTATTGATGGTCCCTTTGAGTATATTGATGGCAGTATCATCTTTGAGGGAACACGTGTCCCTGCTGATCTGCGGGATGAGAGAACCCGCGCCCTTCTGGACGATCACCTTGGTGATCGCTTGAAACAGGGTGTAGTCTGCCATGGTGCTTTTTTTATCGGACCAAAGGATTTTTACAAAGCCTTGAACGAGATGCCGGAACAAGAACGAAAGCTGTTTTCCATGACCGGTGTGGATTATGTGAACCAACTTTACGGGGACGAAAAACTCAAATCCCTTCAGCGTCGCCAGGGACGATTTGTGAATGCCGGGATGATGGTCACCCTTCTTGGTGCAGTTGTTTCCGACGGTCTTGAAAGCGGTAATATTGTTTCAGGAGTCGGCGGACAGTATAATTTTGTTTCCATGGCCCATGCGCTTGAAGACGGCCGGCTGATGATGATGGTCAGGAGTACTAAGAAATCAAAAGGCAAGCTTTCTTCCAACATCGTATTCAACTACGGTCATACCACCATACCAAGACATTTAAGGGATATCGTGGTTACAGAATACGGAATTGCAGATCTCAGGGGCAAAAGCGACCAGGAAGTCATCAAGGAAATGTTGAATGTCGCAGATTCCAGGTTCCAGGGCGAATTGCTTGACCAGGCCAAAAAGGCGGGCAAAATCCCGGCTGATTATGAAATTCCTGAAGTGTTCAGAAACAACACCCCGGAGCGAATTATGGAGATGATCCGTCCCCTAAAGGCTGAAGGATATTTTAAAGATTTCCCCTTTGGTACGGACTATACTCACGAAGAAGTCACCCTGGCAAGGGCATTAAGAGGGCTTAAAGACAGCGTTAGTACCCGTAAATACAGGACAGTTGCAGGGATTGTTCGTCACTTCTTTGCCAAACCGCCTGCTGCGATACGGCCCATGCTCCGCAGAATGAAGTTGGATGTACCCAATTGCATGAAGGAGAGAGCACTTCGGGCTGCTGTGGTATATGCCTTGCGCCAAAGCGCATAGCCTGCGAAAAAATTCATATATAAAAAGTTAAATTACCGGCCCGGGTTTCTATTGCCCGGGCCGGTAATTTCTTTTATGGTAGATAATAATTCTATATCTCTATCATAAAGGAGGTAGTATGCATTTCTTTCGTCATGTTCTTTTGGTGTTGGCTATATCTATCATTTTTACAACCAGTCCTATAATGGCAGATCAGAGTCACGACAAATCAACTGTCTTCCAATTATTTTCAGATATGGAAACAGCATGGAATACCCAGGATTCAGACACATACATCACATTTTTTCATGATGACCTCAAATTGAAACTCGGCAAGAAGAACAAGCCTGAGTATTACTCCAAAACCAAGTATGCGAAGGTGCTGCCAGAGCGGATGAAACATTTTGGGCCCTTTAAAATGGTTGATCCTAAAATTTTGAAAATGGACGGCGACAGTGCAAAGGCCAGTGTTGTTGTCCGAAAAATAAAGCGAGACTATAAAAATGTTTTTAATCTGGTTTGGGAAGACGGCAAATGGCAAATTCTAAGTAACGAGTGGTAAGTAAATTCCTTAATTATTCCAATATAAAAGAACCAATTGATTTAATACAACTTTGGGTGTACACTCCTACTCCAAAATTTTATCTGATATAAAATGCTGGTCGGGATGGCGATGTGTAAGCAATTTGATAAAATGATATGGCTGTCAGCAATTATAGTTGGATTGCTGTTTCCCGGATGCCCGCAAATCTCATCTCCTCCTAAAGCCGTTGACGGAATATTGGATCTAAGACAGTGGAGTTTTAAAAATGACGGAGTCCTCCCTCTTTCAGGCCAATGGAGGTTCTACTGGGACCAACTCATACCTCCCCAGGCATTCCAATCAGACGGCTTACAGCATCATGCCAAGGGTATCCCTTCTGTACTTAAAAATGTTCCGGGAATCTGGAACGGGACCCGGATTGGCGATACAAAGATCACGGGAATCGGTTTTGCCACATATCACTTGACCGTATTGCTTCCTAAAGGGTCGTCAGCATTATCAATAAAGACACTTGACGCCGGAACCGCTTTTCGTGCGTATGTCAACGGCAAACCTGTGGCCGCTTCAGGAGTGCCTGGAAAAAACAAGGAGACAAGCCGTCCTCAGTATCTACCCGGGTTTTCAGAATTTCAAGTCCAGAAAGACCGCATGGAATTGGTGGTGCATATTTCCAATTTTCACCATTGGCAGGGCGGGCTATGGGAACCTTTTTTGTTGGGATTGCCAAAGGATATCCATACCGGACAAAAAGCTCAAATGGCCATAAGCTTTTTCCTTTTAGGTGCCATTGTCATTATGGGATTCTACCAGCTTGGGCTGTATACCTGGCAAAAAAAGGACAATTCCAGTTTGTATTTCAGCCTGATCAATTTTTTGCTCGCGTTAAGGTTGTTGGTCCATGGAGAACGCTACCTGGTTCAGATGTTTCCGGACATAGATTATTCTACATTAACCGCTATGATTTATCTTTCATATTATCTTTGTCTGCCCATGTTTGTACTTTATACACGGTCTTTATTTGAGGAGGTCTCTTCTTTTGTTGTCAGAGTATCGGTCTTTACGGGTCTTGTTTTTTCGTCAATTGTGATAGTTGCACCGACGCGTTATGACTCGTATCTTTTGCCTGTAGCCCAAGTTCTAACTATGGTTGTGATTCTCTACGGGGTTTGGGTCATTGGTAAAGCAATTTGGAATAAACGCCAAGGCGCAAGGGTGTTTGCATTTGGATTTTTGATCATGGCCGTCGCGGTTGTAAATGATATTCTTTACAATCACCAGGTGATTTTTACAACGCATCTGGTACCTGCAGGGCTTATGATTTTTATTTTAACCCAGGCAGTTCTGCTTTCTCAGCGTTTTACCCAAGCCTATGCAATCGTAGAAAAACAGTCTGAACAGCTTGCCTCGTCCAATACTGCATATAAAGAAGAGCTGTCCAACCGCATCCGCATGGAATTGGAGTTAAATGCCTCCAAAGAAAGATACCAAAAGTTGATCCAGGGATCCCCGGACGGTATCTGTGTTATCAGGCACGGAAAGCTTTTATATGCCAATGACAGGTTTATAGAAACCACAGGTGTTGAACCTTATGAAATTGAGAATAGGGATATCAAAGAATTTGTTCATCCTGATGACTGGGAAAAAATCGATGCGCGATATTATTTGGGAATGCCTCCAGAAGATGTAGGCGGTGCATTTAATATACGGGGAATAATCCGGGATGGCAGGGTCCTTGATCTGGAATTGAATGGGTCAATCGTTCAATGGGAGAAAAAGCCTGCATTTATGATTTTTTTACGCGATGTCACCGAACAAACCCAGACCCGAAAACTGCTGGTTCAATCCGAGAAAATGCTTTCAGTCGGGGGGCTGGCTGCAGGCATGGCTCATGAAATCAATAATCCTCTGGCAGGAATGATACAAAGCGCACAGTTAATTAAAACAAGAGTGTCGCAAGGTCTTGATGCCAATGAAAAAATAGCTGCGGAAACCGGTAATACAATGACCAAGATTGAGGCCTATATGAAAAAGCGGGGCATTATACGGCTCTTGAATAATAGTCTTACCGCCGGAAAAAATGCCGCCGCTATTGTAGATAATATGCTCAGCTTTGCCAAAACAAATACCCTAGATAAAGGAACTGGGGACCTTTCCAAGATTGTTGATAAAACGTTAGCCTTGATCCAAAATGATTTCGCACTAAAAGATCAGTATGATTTTAAAAATATTCACATTGATAAGGTCAGTGAAGCAGACTTAAAACCTGCGCTATGCGAGGAAAGTAAAATACAGCAGGTTTTGCTGAATTTGTTCAAGAATGCTGCCCAAGCCATGGGACAAAAGGAATATCAAATTGACGGCCCAATGATTTCCATCTGCCTGTATCATGAAGGGAAAATGAATTGTATTTCTGTGAAAGATAATGGGCCGGGCATGGAAGAGGGTGTTCGTAAGCGAATTTTTGAGCCGTTTTATACTACAAAAGATATTAATTCAGGCACGGGCTTAGGCCTTTCTATTTCGTATTTTATTGTGACTGAAGACCACGATGGCGAAATGGAAGCCCTTTCTGAGCCAGGTAAAGGCACTGAATTTATTATCAGGCTGCCGGTTTATCAGGGTATAAGTGAAAAAGCAGATGCTTAAACTGGAAGTAGCTGTTTTTGCCCTGGTTACAGCTGCTTTTACCAATATATATATTACCCAGCCTATTCTTCCTGTTCTCCAGACTGAGTTTGGGATATCAACGGTCCAAGTTTCTTTGACTGTTTCTTTAGTGATATTGGGTATTGTAATTTCAAATTTGTTTTTCGGATACCTGTCTGACCGAATTTCAATTCATCCAATACTATTTACAGGCGGCATATTGGTTGCGGCGGGTGGATTTGTATGCGCCGCTACCCATGAGTTTCATATCCTTGTAGGTGCAAGATTTATTCAAGGCATTTTTATTCCTGCCTTGACAACAAGTCTTGCAGCCTGGCTTGCTAAAAATTTATCAAAAGACCGGTTGTCTGTGGTTATGGGTACTTATGTAGCAGCAACGGTCCTGGGCGGGCTAACCGGACGGCTACTTGGGGGATGGATTCATCCACCTTTGCACTGGCGGTATGCTTTTGTTTCAGCTGCCTTGTTTGTAGCATTGGCAAGTATTTTTGCAATGATCAGTCTGCCACGTTCTAAACGCAGTTCACAGAACATAGAGGTGAAACACAATGGGTTTTTAGGCCTTTTGACACGAAAAGACCTGATTTGGATTTACGGAACCGGTGCTTCTGGTTTAATGATTTTTTCTCCTGTATTCAATTATCTGCCCTACCGCTTGTCAGTACCTCCATTTTCATTTTCTACAGAAATGATCACCCTGGTTTACCTGGTTTACATCCTGGGAATTGTCCTCGGACCTGTTGCCGGAAAGATATCTGTAAGATTTGGGGCTGGAAATACTATGATTTTAGGATGTCTGGCGCTGGGAGTCTCTTTTGGCCTTCTTCTGGTGCCCTCAGTTTGGGCGGTCATCTTGGGGCTTTTAAGCCTATGCGCAGGTTTTTTTACCATTCATGCGACAGCTGTGGGACTGTTGAACCAGAAACTGACCCACAGCCAAGGCCAGGCCAACGCGTTATACGTTCTGTTTTACTACATCGGTGGGTGGCTTGGCATCACTCTGTCAGGATTTGCCTTTGAGTATATGGGGTGGCCTGGTGTGGTAGGAACTGTGGCTGGGATGCTTGCGGTTCCTCTTATCACCGGAATCCGGGAGCGCTCCCTTTAGCGTTGTCCCATCTGAAGATGTGACACAAAAAAGTTTCTGAATTCATCTTCCCTGTGACTGACATAAAGTATGGTGCTCAGGTTTTCCTTTGCAATTTGAGCAAGAAAGTCAAGGATTGCCTCACGATTGGCCTTATCCAACCCTTGAGTGGGTTCGTCCAGTATAAGCAGATCAGGAAGCTTGATCAATGCCCGCGCTATGAGAACCAGGCGCTGGTCAGCATAAGAAAGATCACGAAAGGGTGTTCGGGCATCGTTTATAAGATTGATACGCTCCAGCCAGGCTATGGCTTTTTTTTCATCTTCAGGGCTCGGGGTGGTGTAGAGTCCGATGGAATCGTACAAACCTGACAAAACACAGTCCACTGTGCTGCCAGGGACAATATAATTTCTATGGAGGTCAGAGCTGACAATGCCCATCTGTTTTTTCAACTCCCAGATGGACTCCCCTGTTCCCCGTTTAATTCCCAATATATACAGGTTGTTGGTATAGCATGCCGGGTGATCCCCTGTGATGACCTGTAAAAGAGTAGATTTGCCACAGCCGTTGGGACCGGAAATCAAGGTATGTTCTCCGGTGAAGATGGTTAGATCAAGATTCGTAAAAACTGTTTTACCTTGATACCCTGCAGAACCGTTTTCAAGACGGATCAGCTCTTTTTTGTGCTTTATTTTTTTTTCAATGTTGGATCTTAGGGGGAGTTCTTCCACTGAAGCATTGAAATCCGCTTGGGTATTGATATTGGAAACTGAGTTTAGAATCTCTTGCCTTGGACCGGACAGCGTTAGCTGTCCATTATCCACTACCCCGATATGGGTCGCTTGCGCGGGTATGTCTTCAAGGTTATGGACAAAAACAAGGATACCCATCCCCTTAAACCTGCAATGGTCCAAAGCCTTGTCCAGTTCGTTGCAGCTGTCCTTATCAAGTCCGTCGTATGGTGCCTGGATAAGAAGCCATTTTTTACCCCGTGTAATCTTGGATAGCAAAAGCAGCTTTCTGGACTGGCCTGTTGATAATTGCCGATATCCTTTATCCAAAGCCTTGTCCATGTTAAAGGCGCAGATAATATCCATATATGCATCCGGATCATTAAGGAATGCCCTGGCAGGTGTGCCCGGATCAATGCGGTCCATGAAATCCGTATCATCCTTATTCAGCTCTTCCTCAAACAGGGCCTGTTGGCCGTCAAATGAAAATATTCCCATTTGAGAAGGGTGCGGAAGGCTTATTCCGGATCCATTAGTTACATCCTGGGATAAAAGAGTGAAAAATGCTTCGATACCGGATCGGTTACTGCCCAAGATATACCAGGACTGGCCAGGTTCAGCTTCAAAGCGTGTTATGGTGATCGACGCTGCAGTATAGTTTAAAATTTTCATGGGCGGTATTCAATCAGGTCCACCAGGTTGACGCAAGGAAAAATCGTAACAAAGGAGGGTTTAAATACTGTTAATACCTGCGTCAATAGGATATTTCTTCTCCTTTTAAACTGATAACCCAACTCAAAAAAGTTCGAAAAATAATGACTTAGTCCATTTGAAATATAATAAAAAGGTTTTATTAGGGTGAAATTCTTATTGAGAAACCAATTGACTAATATGAGCAAATTGTCTATTTGATTAAAAATTTGATTAGATCATTGATCAAATGAGTGCTCATTCTTAGAGCGGTTAAATGCAGATAAAGGGTCACCTGCATTATAAAAGAACTATTGCTTTAATATATGTGGGCACCAATGAAACGATAGCCTGAGGGACAAGAACAGGTGAATCACAAATTAGTAAAAGGAGATCAACCATGTATGGATGGATGGGGAAAATACTTCGGGTTGACTTAACCAAAGGAGAGTGCAGTCAAGAACCTCTGGATCCAAAAGTAATTAAAGAATACATCGGGGGCCGTGGGTTGGGCGTTTATCTGCTTAACCAGGAAGGGGATCCTAATGTAGATCCGTTGGCTCCGGACAACCCGATGATTTGGGCATCCGGGCCACTGACCGGAACCGGTGCGCCCACGGGAGCAAGGTATATGGTCATGACCAAGTCTCCGCTCACAGGTGCCTTGACCTGTTCAAATTCCGGCGGCATGTTTCCGACGGAATTTAAAAAGACAGGTTTTGATGCCATCGTGTTTTCAGGACGGTCTGAGACACCGGTTTATCTTTGGGTTGACCAGGAGAAAATTGAACTGCGCCCGGCTGAACATCTGTGGGGATTGAATACGCACCAAACCACGGATGCGCTTAAAAGTGAGACCGATAAAAAAGCGCGCGTTGCATGTATCGGGCCTGCCGGAGAAAAACAGGTGTTGTTTGCTTCTATTATGAATGACAAACACAGGGCCGCAGGACGGTCCGGTGTTGGCGCTGTCATGGGAAGTAAAAATTTAAAAGCAGTTGTGGTCAAAGGCAAAGGCCGGATACCTCTGGCAGATTCGGAACGGTTCAAAGCGTTTAATAAACAGATACTTGATACTTTTAAAGCCGGGGTAAAAGAAACCCCTTTGGGGTTGACCGTTAATGGTACGGCAGGTGTTGTGATGGCCACCCAGAACTTTGGTGTTTTGCCCACCAAAAACTGGCAGCAGGGAACCTTTGACGGCTGGGAGAAAATACACGGAGAAGAACTGACCAAACGGTACTTAAAAGGTAACTCCGCCTGCTACGGTTGCCCTATTGGCTGCGGCCGTTTGACCAAACTTACGGATTCAAAATATTCAGGTGAAGGCGAAGGCCCGGAATATGAAACATTAT
>JAKSAU010000168.1 GCA_022361535.1 Desulfobacterales bacterium | reverse complement strand
TGAATGATGTTCCAAGTATTCGTGTTTATCCTTCGACATTTAATTCTTTGGAGGGACAGGAGAGTATTATTACTTTGGAGATTGATGATTTTGATTATTTGATTCCAGAATCACAGCGTACTGGATTTTATGAGGAAGATTTGAATGTTAGTGTTACGTTTGAGAATACGACACCTGTGGATACGATGATTGATTTTGGTTTTGTTGGAAATCTTTTTTCAGGAGAGACTGAGCTTTTTAGAGCGACATTTACTCCTGATGCGATTCATGCAGGGGATTATAATTTGACTGTTGAGGTTACTGATAATTCTGGGCTTAGTGATGTTGTTTATATTGAGCTTACGATAGGTGAGGTTAATGATGCTCCTAATTTGACTTTTATTCCAGATCAGGTGACTACTAGTAAGAGGGTTTTTTATTTGGATGTTAATGCTACTGATGAGGAGGATTCTCCGAGTCTTCCAGAGAGTGGAGTCTTAAATTATAAGTTGAATAATTTGACTGTTGGAGGGGATTTTTTGAAAATTAATCTTACTTCTGGCGTGATTAATATTTCAATGAATGAGAGTTTGGCTGGTGTTTATCAGTATAATTTGTCAGTTAATGATAGTTTAGGGCTAATTGATTCTCAGATTTTTGAGTTGAGGGTTTATGGTAGTCCTAATATAACTTGGCCAGATTCTGGGACAGTTTTTAATTGGGTTGAGAATAGAACGGAGGAGAATTTAGATTTTGAGGTTGATTATGCGATTAATGATACTAATATGACTTATAATTTTTATTTGGATAGGATTGTTTATACTAATGCTACTGATTATTATGTAACACCAATAAATGAGAGTTTGAGGAGGGCGATTAATTATACTTGGACTTTTGAGAATAATTTGACTATTAATTTTACTCCCGATTTTAGTGATGAGTCGTATGGAAATTTTAAGAGTTTTGTTTTGGAAGTTTTTAATAGGGAGTTTCCGGAGCTTATTGATAATGTGACTTGGAATGTAGATGTTTTGCATGCTAATGAGCCGATTAATTTTTATGAGGAGATTCCTGATAAGGGGCCTTTAGGAGTTGGTACAAGTTTTACAATTGATTTGAGTGAGCATTTTTCTGATGCTGATTATTTTGATAAGGCAATTAATCAGAGGGTTGATATGGCTGTTGTGACAAGTGAGGGTAGTACGAATAATATTGAGACTGCTTCTAGTTTTAGTGGTTGGAATTTGACTCTTACTTCAAGTGTTCCTG
>JAKSAU010000966.1 GCA_022361535.1 Desulfobacterales bacterium | reverse complement strand
CACATTAAGTAAATTTTCTTTCCAATCCTGCAGAAAAACATTGCACCTGATACACAAATGTGTCAATTAGAGGTCCAGACCAACATACATGGTTATAATTGATAATAAGGACCTACTGCCGGATATATATAGATGAAGAATTTTACCCATTCCCTGCTGGACCGAGACAACCTTAACCTGGTTCTTGATAATCTTAAGCTCGGAGTTATTGCCCATACCCCGGAACGGATTATTACCGTTTTTAATAAAGAGGCCGAAAAAATAACCGGTTACACCAAAGAAGAGGTTATTGGCCAGGATTGTCATATTGTTTTCCAATCTCCCTTTTGCGGTAACAAATGCTCTTTTTGCCAGGACTCACCAGAGTTCTGCGCTGAAACCAAGGATTACCCCGTAACCATCATCACCAAATCAGGAGAAGCCCGTCAGTTAGAAATGAGTGTGGCTGCCATCATTGATAATGACAGCGTATTCAAAGGTGTGATTGCATCTTTCAGGGATATGACAGATTCAATAAGACTTTCTTTAAAGGCGGAAAACCTGTCCAACTTTGCCGGTATTATTGGAAAAGAAAAGGCCATGCAGGATATTTTCAGCCAGATTAGAGATGTCAGCCTGTATAATTACCCGGTCCATGTATCAGGTGAAACAGGTACAGGTAAAGAGCGGGTGGCTTGTGCCATCCATGACATTTCCTCCTATGGCAATGGCAATTTTGTTCCGGTCAACTGTGGCGCCATACCTGAAGGTATTGTGGAAAGTGAATTATTCGGACATGTCAAAGGCGCATTTTCTGGGGCGGTAAAGGAAAGAAAAGGTCGATTTGAGCTTGCACATAAAGGTACTCTGTTTTTGGATGAAGTAGCAGAACTCCCCTTAAAAACACAGGTTAAGCTCCTGCGCTTTCTCCAGGAAGGTTCTTTTGAAAAGGTGGGAGGAGAGAAAAAAATTTCAGTGGACGTCAGGATTATTTCTGCGACCAACAAGGATCTTAAAGAAGAGGTAAGAGAAGGCCGGTTCAGGGAAGACCTTTATTACCGCCTCAATGTCATCCCCATCCACCTGCCGCCGCTGCGTGAACGCAAAAACGATATCCCGCTTTTGGCAACCCACTTCCTTAAGGAAGCTGAGCAGGAGAGCGGTAACCCTGTCCCTGAACTGGCACAAGAAACAATCAACCTTATGATGGACCACCATTGGCCAGGGAATGTCAGGGAGCTTAAAAACGTTATCCAGTTTTCCGTAGTCCGGTCCAGGGGCAAAACCATACAGCCCAAGGACCTACCCTTTGAGTCTGACAGTGAACCGTTGCGGCCAGCCCCCATGGAGCCTATGGACAATGATATACCGCTTATGCGCGGCAAACTCAGTGATGAGTCTGTAAAGGCCGCGTTAGTCAAAACCGGTGGAAATAAATCCAAAGCAGCCAGAGTCCTTGGTGTGGGCCGGGCAACCTTATATAGATTTCTTGCGCAGCACCCGGATGTAAAATCTTTTGCCGACGAGTTTTAATACCACTATTCGAAAGTAAACTTTTTATCATTTCTTTGGAATTGAGCATCTGAACTGAAAATGATGCTAAAAATTTGCCAATCTATAAACATTAAACCCTGGTTTTTATTTGGTCTAACCATTGAAATGTTTGACATTTTCCTTTAAACAGGTAAGGAAAAAGCAGAAACAGCCAGGCCATTCAAAACACGCTCATTAGATATACAAGTCTCAGCAAGTGAACACTGTTCACATCTAACCATCTGTTTTCTAAGTGTTTTTTTGCATCATTTTTATTAAATTCTAACCAATTTTTTAATTGACTTAATCATATAAAAATAGTAGGAAATAATCCTATTGAATCACTTGGATACATAGTAGGCGCTAATTTAAACATCAATCAGAGGATTGGATTATGTCAAAACGTAAATCATTTCAGCTGACACTGTCAGCAATGATTGTTTTTTCTATTCTGTTTCCCTTTGTCGGGCAGACAAGTATTAACACGGACAAGGAGAAGCAACCGGATGTCATCACCATTGGCCTCGGTCCGGAATTAAGCAAGGAAGAGATGGCCGATGTCAACTTTCGCCATGATCTGCACACTAAAGCACTTGACGACAAATGCAGTGCCTGCCACAACGAGAAAGACGGCAGGCTGGTCGTAACGTTCAAACGCACAGATCAGGCACCCTCCATGGATTTTTACCATGCCGAATGCATCACCTGCCATGTGGAGAAAAAAGCGGCAGGCAATGCTACCGGCCCTGTGGCGGATCAGTGTGGTGCATGTCATGTGCTCAAACCATTGGTTGTCCCGGGGCAAAAAAAGATAGAATTTGACAAATCACTTCACTACATCCATGTCAGCTCTGACAAAATAAAATCCAAGGATGCTGGTGATGACCAAAACTGCAGCGCCTGCCATCATGTTTTTGATGAACAGAAAAACAGTTTTGCTTTTAAAAAGGGCGAAGAAGGTTCTTGTGCATACTGCCACCGTCCCACACCTTCAGCGCTTGAAAGCGGCAAAGTTGTAAGGGACATCCGTCTGGCATCACATCAATCCTGTGTTGCATGCCACCAGGAATTGATCACTAAAAAACAGGCTGCCGGCCCCATTACTTGTGCCGGCTGCCATGATGAAAAAGAACAGGCAAAACTGGAAAAACTGGATAACGTACCCAGATTGAAACGCAGCCAGCCTGATTATGCCTTGCTTACCCCGTGGGAAAAAGGGACCGAAAAGCAAGAAACCTTCATGCCGGCCGTGGCTTTTGACCACAAATTCCATGAAGATAAAGGACAAAGCTGCAAATCCTGCCATCATGAAACACTGAAAAAATGCAGTGAATGCCACACCCCTGACGGTGGAGAAGAAAAAGGCGGGTTCGTAAGCCTTGCAAAGGCTATGCATAAACCAGGCAGCAGCCAGTCTTGCATCGGTTGTCATAAAGAAATGACAACTGCCCTTGAATGTGCCGGCTGCCATGCCCAGATGCCTGTAACCGCGCAAAAGAATCCTGAAAGCTGCAAAGCATGCCACAATGTTGAATCCGGTCAATTCCAGAATGCTGCTGACCTTGCAATGGTGGCAAAAGATGTGGTGGCTGACCGCGAGGGAACTTACACCCGTGTACCAGCCGATAAAATCCCGGAAAAAGTCGTTATTGACGACCTGGTAAATGAATACAAAGCCAGCGAGTTTCCCCACGGAAAAGTTGTCAGGGCCATCATGGAAAAAGCAGATCAAAGCGATTTGGCAAGAACCTTTCATAAGGATCAGGCCGGACTTTGCATGGGCTGCCATCATAACAGCCCCAAATCCCTGGAACCGCCCAAATGTGCCTCCTGCCACAGTAAAACCGGACCTGGCCCGGATGGCAGACCCGGTTTAAAGGGAGCGTTCCATGGCCAGTGCATCACCTGTCACCAGGAAATGAAGCTGGAATCGGTGCAGGCCACGGATTGTATTAAATGTCATGAATTAAAAAAATAGGATATCTCAAGGAAAAGGGTTAATTATGGCTATTTCTCGTAGACAGTTTTTGGGCACATTGGGGGCAGCCGTCGGGGCATCCGCTTCGGTATCCCTGACCAAATCCCATGCCGCAAACAAAACCTTTAAGGGACATCCGGAGACCTCGGGCGTACTCCACGATACTACCCGGTGCATTGGATGCCGGAAGTGTGAACAGGCCTGCAACCAGGTCAATGACCTGCCGGCACCGGAAACGCCCTTTGACGACCTGTCCCTTCTGGACGAAAAAAGAAGAACTGATGCCGACATCTTTACCGTGGTCAACAAGTTTAAGAGCACGACCTCTTCTGAAGCTGCCCCGGTATATGCTAAAAAACAATGCAACCACTGCCTGGAACCGGCTTGTGCTTCTGCCTGTTTTGTTAAGGCGTTTAAAAAGACACCCAAAGGTGCCGTGGTTTATGATGAATCCCTTTGTGTAGGCTGCCGCTACTGCATGGTGGCCTGCCCATTTGAGATTCCGGCATACGAATATCACAAGGCGCTTACACCAAGGGTAACAAAATGCACCCTGTGTTCCCCACGCCTAGAAGAAGGTAAACTACCCGGTTGTGTGGAAATTTGTCCTACAGAAGCACTTGTTTTCGGCAAACGGGATGATCTGATCAAGATTGCACACAAACGGATCATGGCTCACCCGGACAAATATATAGATCATATTTACGGCGAACATGAAATGGGTGGTACATCCTGGCTTTATATTTCAGGCACGCCTTTCAACCAAATTGGTATGAGAGAGGACTTAGGAACCAAATCAGCACCAGAGCTGACCTCAGGGCCTCTTTCTGCAGTTCCTGTGGTTGTTGGACTTTGGCCGGTACTACTCACAGGAGTGTACGCTATTTCAAAGCGTAAAGAAAAGATCGCCAACCAGGAAAAAGAGACTGCCCTGAAAGAGGCCAGGGAAACAGCTGCCGAAGAACTGGCAAGCAAACTTGAGGCCCAAAGGGAAAAAATGACCCAGGAAAAAACAGCTGCCATCAATTTTGAAGTAAAAAAAGCACAGGATGAGGCAGCCAAGGAAAAAGAAGCCCTGGAGCAGGAACTGGCTGAACTGAAGTCCGGAGGCGCCCCGGAAGAGGAACCGGAAACCGATACGGACGATTCAGGCGATGCACCGTCCCCTGAAAACGGCGAACAGGAGGAATAGGCAGAAGATGAAAGAAATCATAGGCAGAATTACAGAAAAAGTCTTTGAGAAGCAGGAGCCGGAAACCAGCTGGTTTACTCCTTTTAACATCATTGCCGGCATCATCCTGATCGTAGGCGGAATTTTGACCATCATGCGCTTTACCATGGGGCTTGAGTCCGTTACCAACCTTGACAACAACAACCCCTGGGGTATCTGGATCGGATTTGACCTGCTCTGCGGTGTTGCCCTGGCAGCCGGCGGTTATGTGACCTCGGCCACCTGCTACATTTTCGGACTCAAGCGGTTTCATTCCGCTGTACGGCCTGCCATTTTAACAGCATTTTTGGGCTATGCACTTGTGGTATTTGCCCTTCACTATGACTTAGGCCGTCCCTGGCGACTGCCTTACCCGATTTTTTACTCCCAGGGTACGTCATCTTTACTCTTTGAAGTAGGTCTGTGTGTGTTCTTGTACCTCACAGTTCTCTTTATTGAATACAGCCCGGCTGCATTGGAGTGGCTCGGATTTAAACGTGCACGCAACATTATCGTTAAGCTTACCCTGATACTGACAATTTTCGGTGTGGTACTATCCACCCTTCACCAGAGTTCTTTGGGTGCGCTTTATATGATTGCACCGTCCAAACTCCACCCCTTGTGGTACTCAGGATACCTGCCGGTCTTCTTCTTTGTCTCGTCCATGTTTGCAGGCATGTCCATGGTAATTTTTGAAGGCAGTCTTGCTCACAAGCACCTTCATCATAAAATGGACCAGACCCATCTGGACGAAAGCAACGGAGTTGTTTTAGGATTCTCCAAGGCTGCATCATTTGTAATGATGGGATATCTTGGCATCAAACTGTTGGGTCTTGCCATTGACAACAACTGGCATCATCTGGCTTCCGGCTGGGGTGTGTGGTTCCTTGTTGAACTCATTGGGTTTGTACTTTGCCCGGCACTGCTTTTTGCTGCAGCACACAGGGAAAAGAACTTGAAATTTGCAAGGGTGGCAGCACTTTGGACCGTACTTGGTATTGTACTGAACCGGCTCAATATTTCCCTGGTCGCGTTTAATTACCACCTGCCCGCAGACCAGCGGTATTTCCCAAGCCTCATGGAAATCGGCACCTCGGTATTCATTGTTACCGTAGGGGTTGTTGTTTACAAATTTATCGCTACCCGGATGCCGATTTTATACGAACATCCGGATTATAAAGCCCATTAATATAGGGAACTTTAAGGAGGATATCGTGGAATTTTTTAGTTTACAGGATTTTTATACCTTCAGTAAAGGAGTCACCTACTTGATCATGGGCGGAATTTTGATCTTCATGCCCTTGTACTGGGGATTTCTTACCGATAGAGAAGATGATTAGATGGAGGAAATGACTTATGCATGAATTTTTAACCGGTCCGTTATTCTGGATCGCTCTTACCATCTGTGTTGTCGGCTCGCTGGTACGCTTTGTTCTATACTTCAAAGGCTTAAGCTGGCAGTTAGACAGGGTTGCATACAAAGTCCATCTCCAAGCCGGACTCAAGGGCGCTGCCTGGTCTATCTATAAATGGCTGATCCCCTTTGGTACCAAAGGGTGGCAGACGCAGCCCTTTATTACACTTGCATTTTTCGGATTCCATCTCGGCGCAATCCTGGTTCCGTTATTTTTGACCGGACACGCCCTGTTCATGGAAGCCAAACTGGGGTTTCATTTCTTCACCCTGAGCGCTTGGTTAGGAGATTTTCTGTCCTGGACGGCTGTGGTTGCAGGAACCTTTCTGCTGCTCAGGCGCCTGGTACTCCCCGAGGTCAGAATTTTGACCGACTTGAAAGATTACCTTATTCTGCTGATTTCCATGGCACCGTTTGTGACAGGCCTTTTATGCCGGTACCAGGTGGGTGATTACGGGTTCTGGCTGAACATGCACATTCTGTGCGGAGAAATCGTACTTATTGCCATACCCTTTACCAAACTTTCCCATGTCTTTCTGTTCTTTGCCTCACGGGCACAGCTTGGAATGGACTATGGTATCAAGCGCGGCGGAATGAAAGGAACAAAAATGGCTTGGTAATCCTCTTATAAGGAAGACCCAAGAACCATAAAGGAGAATACGACCATGCCAGAAGGAATTTATTGTAATAAACAAACCATTGATACCCCGGAAGGGGTGAATAAACTTTTATCCGATACCTCAGGTAACCAGTACTACGAGGAGATGAAAGAGCTGGATGTGGATACCGACCTGCTATGGAAAACCATCCAGAACACCTGCAAATCCAGAATCCGCACTTGGCTTGAAATTTGTGCCCATTGCGGTATGTGCGCTGACTCCTGCTTTTTGTATGAAGTCAACGGAAGGATCCCGGAACAAGTACCAGCTTATAAAATCCAGTCTACTTTAGGCGAAATCATCAAGCGTAAAGGTAAAGTAGACAATGCCTTTATGCGCCGGGCCATGAAAATCGCCTGGGCCGAATGTACCTGCTGCAACCGCTGTGGTATGTACTGCCCCCACGGCATTGACACCGGGATCATGTTCGGTTATCTGCGCGGCCTGCTCTATCAGCAGGGGTTTGTACCCTGGGAACTGAAAATCGGTGCAGGTATGCATAGAGCTTATCGTGCTCAGATGGATGTGACCGACGAGGATTTTGTCGAAACATTTGAATGGATGGTGGAAGAATACGAAGACGATTATCCAGGCCTCCACGTACCTGTAGATGTAGAAGGCGCAGATATCATGTACACGGTTAACGCCAGGGAAGTTAAACATTACCCGGAAGATCTGGCCGAAGCCGCTATTCTATTTCACCTGGCTGGTGAAAGCTGGACCGTGCCCTCAAAAGGGTGGGAACAGACCAGTCTTGCTATGTTTGCCGGAGACTGGGCTGCCTGTAAAATGCAGGTAGAATCCGTATATGAGGCAATGGAACGGCTGAAACCCAAACGTATGGTCGGTACTGAGTGCGGCCATGCTCACAGGGCAACCGTTATTGAAGGGCCTTATTGGGCAGGACGTAAAAGCGGAACTCCCCCTTCTCCGTCCATCCACTACGTTGAATGGCTGGCAGAAGCATTGAATACCGGGAAACTAAAAGTCGACCCGGAAAAGAGAATAAAAGAACCGGTTACCTTACAGGATTCTTGCAACTATATCCGGAACCATGGACTCAAAAAGGCCACTCGTGATATTATGTCTCATATAGTGGAGCCCGGATATTTTATTGAAATGGCACCGAATAAAGAGCACAACTACTGCTGTGGCGGCGGTGGCGGATTCAACGGTATCGGTAAATTCAGAAAAGAACGTAATATTGCACTGATCAAAAAACGGGACCAGATACTTGAAACAGGAGCTAAACTGGTTATTGCACCATGCCACAATTGCTGGGATGCCATCAGGGATCTGGAAGAAGAATATGAAATCGGTATTCGCTGGTCCTTTTTGAAACCATTGCTTATCAAGATGCTGATCATTCCGGACCACTTACAACCCGAGGAGTAGGTCGAATACAAAAAAAAGAGAGGGGCCTATGTTTAAAAAAATTCTGCTCGCAACCTCTGCAACCCAGGCCAGTGACCATGCGGCCCGTGTTGCCTTTAACCTTGCCGGTAACTATAATGCCCGGCTGAACCTCTTCCATGTTCTTGGTGTGCCCTCACGGGGGTTCAGCCAGGTGGTGGTAGATGTTAAAACCAAAGAAAAGGTAGATGTGGATGAGGAATATCTTTTCGGTGTAACAGAAGAGATTAAAGCCTACTACGCCAAATACCTGGATAAGGGCCTTGACCACGAAATTGATGTGGCTGTCGGCTTTCCTGCGCGTGAAATACTGCGCCAGGCCAAGGAATTTGAACCCGACCTGATTCTTCTAGGTGGCAGTACTGGTGATGAGGATGATAGTGTCTACAAAAAGGCGGCAGCCGGCTCGACCCTGCATAAGGTTGCCAAAGCAGCACCTTGTCCGGTAATGGCTGTCAACCGGCCTGCAGCATCTTTTTGGGGCGGTATGTCTAATATTCTTTTTGGGACTGACTTTTCAAAAACCTCTGACAAAGCTTTTGAGTATGCACTTGATCTGGCTAAAGCCATGGACTGTGAGCTCCATGTTTTTCATGCCCTTGATATCACCGGCATCCAATCAGGCAAACTTCTTGACCAGGATGAGATTGAGCAACAAATCAGGGAATCTTTGAGGAAAATAAGAGCCCGCTATGAGTCCCGTCTCAAAGAGTTGAAGAACTATTCCATGGACGTTTGGGAAGGCATTCCTTTTGTTGAAATTGTCAAATATGCCAGGGATAAACATGCAGACCTCATCGTCATGGCCCATCATTCCCGCAGACTACCTGCAGAAGACAGCCGTCTTGGCGGAAATGTCGAGCAGGTCATTGTCAGAGCCGGATGTCCTGTGCTCAGTGTCAACAAATAAACATCAATGCCAAAGAGGTTGATATGAAAAAAAAGATTCTGGTAATAGATGATGATTTAAACGTCAGGGATTATCTGGCGTCTCTCTTTAAAGACAACGGGTATGATGTTTGTGTGGCAGGTGATGTCAAAGAAGGCATCAAACAGGCCAAAGCAGAACACCCAGACCTGATCACCCTTGATATTGAAATGCCGGGAGAATGGGGCCCCCGTTTTTATCGTCAGCTCACCCAGGAAAAAGACCTGAAAAACATTCCTGTGATTGTGATCTCAGGCCTCACCGGCCACCAGTATGCCGTAGTTAAAGCCGTTGCATCCATCTCAAAACCATTTGACCGGGAAGAGTTGCTTGAGCTTGTGAAAGAAACCTTGGCAGAATAAAGGTAACGTATGGCAAAACAGGTCTTACTCATTGACAGGAATATAGAGCATGCCGAAGCTGTCAGTATGTACATCGGCAGGCAGCAGTACGAGGCACTCATTTCTACGTCAAATGAACAGACTGTCCTCTATCTGGACAATCAGATATGGGATATTATCATTGCCGACCCAAATGCCACACCTGAAACCCGTGCCTATATACTTGGATTCAAGGAAGCCAACCCCCTTGTCCAAATTATTATCATGTCGCCCAAAGAAGAGTTGGACGATGCCATGGGACTGTTCGGCATAAACGCCATCCAGTACCTGGAAGTACCGGTCAACTCTACGGCGCTTGATCTTGCCTTAACAAGGGCCGATAATCAAACGGCCCTGTTGAAAAGAATGGACAGGTATACCTCGCGGCTGGAAGAGGTTCACCTTGCCAGAAATTCCTTTAACCAATTGTTTGAAGAGGTGCCCTGCTACATTTCTGTCCAGGACAAAAACTTAAGGGTCACGGCTTCAAACAAACGGTTTAAGAAAGACTTTGGCAGCCTTATTGGTGGTTTCTGCTATGAAGTATACAAGCACCGGACATCTCCCTGCCGCCAATGCCCGGTTGTAGAGACCTTTAAAGACGGAAAATCCCACACCACAGAAGAAATTGTCACATCAAAGGACGGAAAACAATATAACGTCCTGACCCAAACTGCACCCATCCGTAACAGTGAGGGAGAAATCGCCCAAGTCATGGAGATGTCCACAAATATCACCCAGATTAGACAACTTCAGGATCATCTGGTGTCATTAGGATTGATGCTCGGTTCCATGTCCCACGGGGTTAAGGGGATGCTGACAGCACTGGATGGCGGTATTTATCAGCTTGAAGCAGGTCTTGACCAAGGAGACAATAAGAGAGTTGTCATGGCCTCCGGCCAGATTAAGGATATGGCCGATAAAATAAAAAAAATGGTCCTGGAAATCCTGTACTATGCCAAATCCAGGGAGTTACAATACGAAACAAAGGATACTGAAGAACTTGCCCGCAGCGTAGTTAAGACCGTTTCTCCTCTGACATTGAAACATGGGGTGATTTTTTCCGTAACCATTGCGCCGGATATAGGACCTGTTGAAGTGGATCCCAAGTGGATGGAAGCTGCCTTGGTCAACTTCCTTGAAAATGCTGTTGATGCCTGCCTGTTTGACAGGACAAAACAGACGCACAGGGTCACATTTAACGTAGAAAAAGCATCATCCACTGAAATCCGCTTCACTGTTACCGATAACGGTATTGGTATGGACACGGAAACCAAAAATAAAATGTTCACCTTGTTTTTTACCTCAAAAGGGTCACAGGGCACAGGGCTTGGGCTTTTTATCGCCCACCGGGTGATCCGCTATCATGGTGGCAGGGTGAGTGTCGACTCCCAGGTCGGGGAAGGCAGCCAGTTCACCATTCATATTCCGTTTAAAAAGCCCAAGAATGATAGAATAGTAGAATATCCAGGCAAAGACAGCGGTTCAGACAGGTCAACCTTTCAAGGCGCCTGATTTTTACCACCGGACAAGATAAACAAGGCAAATCCCACCCAAATAACGGAGCAATAACACCCAATGCGATTGACCACCAAAAGCAGATATGGAACTCGACTTATCCTGGATATTGCCGTTTATGGAACTGAACGTCCGGTTCCCTTGAGTGATGTGTCCAAAAGACAGAATATCTCTTTGAAATACCTGGAACAATTAAGCCGGAAACTGCGCAATGCTGGTATCATTAAAAGCCAAAGGGGACCTTTTGGCGGCCACATGCTGGCCAAAGCCCCCATTGACGTTTCAATCGGTGATATTGTCAGGGTGCTCGAAGAATCCACGGCCATCACCGACTGCGCCGAGCAGGACAAGAAGACCTGCGGGGTCTGTAACCAGGCAGGTGAGTGTCTTTCCAGATGGGTCTGGGTAGAAGCATCCAAGGCCATGTTTGACCGGTTGGACAATATCACCATCCACAGCCTCCTCACCCTTGATAATGAAAGCTTTAAAGAGCTGCAATCATAATTCCCAATACGCTTCTACCCACAAATCTCCTTTTTGCTAATGCCTTAAGATAAGGGTGTCGTCTTTACTGTCTAAAGAGAACACAACAGTGTCTCCATCATGGAATTCTCCTTTGAGCAACGCCATGGACAACGGATTTTCAATTTCCTGTTGTATGACCCTTTTCAAGGGCCGTGCCCCAAACCCGGGATCGTATCCCTTTTCAGCCAACAATGCCATGGCTCTGTTATCCAACCGGACAGACAAGTTTCTGGCAGCAAGGCGCCGGTTGAGAATATCAATCTGGATGGCTCCGATATCCATGATATTTTCACGGGTTAGGGCATGAAAGGAGATGATTTCATCGATCCGGTTTAAAAACTCAGGCCTGAAAGCTGCTTTCAAAGCATCTTGAACGGCCTGGTCCACATCAGTCCCATGATCCTGATCCGCCTCCAAAAGAATCCTGGAGCCAATATTAGAGGTCATGATAATAATCGTATTTCTGAAATCAACTGTCTTGCCGTGACCATCTGTCATCCTACCGTCATCCAGAACCTGGAGCAGGATATTAAACACATCCGGGTGTGCTTTTTCTATCTCATCAAAAAGAATTACAGAATAAGGTCTGCGCCTTACTGCTTCCGTCAGAAAACCGCCCTCATCATATCCCACGTATCCGGGAGGCGCTCCGATAAGGCGTGCCACACTATGCTTTTCCATGTATTCTGACATATCCATGCGAACCATGGCATCCTCAGAATCAAACATGAATTCGGCAAGGGATTTTGCAAGCTCTGTCTTGCCAACCCCTGTCGGGCCCATAAAGATAAAGGTTCCAATGGGCCGGTCTTCGGGCTGCAGGCCAGACCTTGCCCGGCGAACTGCATTGGAGACCGCATCAATGGCTTTTCTCTGGCCGATCACCCGCTTGGCAATATGGGATTCCATCTGCACCAGCTTTTCCTGCTCACCCTGGAGCATTTTGGATACCGGGATACCGGTCCATGCAGATACGACCTCTGCCACATCCGCTTCTTCCACATCTTCTTTAAGCATTTGACGGGTTTCCTGGAGCTTGGCTAAAGCCTGTTTTTTTTCATCCAGGTTGCGGTTTTGTTCAGCCAGTGTGCCATAGCGGATCTGGGCCACCAGCTCCAAATCACCGTTGCGTTCGGCCATTTGGGCCTTAGTCTGAAGCCTGTCGATGTCTTCTCTGATCTTTGAAATGTCCTGGATCATAGACTTTTCATTATCCCAATGAAGTTTTAAGGGTCTTATTTCCTCTTCCATCCCGGCCATTTGCTCTTCCAGGGCAACCAGACGTTCTTTTGATGCTGAATCCTTTTCCTTGATCAGGGCTTGGCGCTCGATCTTGGCTTGGGTAATCCGACGCTGAATTTCATCAATTGCACGAGGCATTGAGTCAATCTCGATCCTCAGCCTGGAGGCGCATTCATCGACAAGGTCAATAGCTTTATCCGGAAGGAACCTGTCAGCAATATACCGGTTGGATAGTGTGGCAGCAGCCACAAGAGCAGAATCCTTGATCCGTATCCCATGGTGAACCTCGTATTTCTCCTTGAGCCCTCTCAAGATAGAAATGGTGTCCTCCACTGTTGGCTCCTGGGCAAAAACCGGTTGGAAACGACGTTCCAGTGCTGCATCTTTTTCTATATATTTTCTATATTCATCCAAGGTAGTCGCCCCTACACATCGTAAACTGCCGCGGGCAAGTGCGGGTTTCAGCATATTGGAGGCATCAACACTGCCCTCGGCCGCACCTGCGCCAACAACGGTATGAAGCTCATCAATAAACAGGACAATTTCCCCTTCAGCTGCTTCTACTTCTTTGAGCACCGCCTTTAGCCGGTCTTCAAATTCACCCCTGAATTTGGCCCCTGCAAGAAGGGCGCCCATATCAAGGGCAACCACCTTACGGTTTTTAAGAGAATCAGACACATCACCTTCCACTATGCGTTGGGCCAAACCTTCTACAATGGCGGTCTTGCCTACACCAGGTTCACCTATGAGCACAGGGTTATTTTTCCTGCGCCGTGACAGTACCTGGACAATGCGGCGAATTTCCTCATCCCGGCCGATAACAGGATCCAGCTTTCCCTGCCTTGCCAGCTCAGTTAAATCTCTTCCGAACTTTTCCAGGGCTTGGTATTTATCTTCAGGATTTTGGTCCGTGACCTGCTGGTTGCCCCGTATATCTTTGAGAACGGAAAGGATGGCCTCTTTAGTAACGCCATAACTGTTAAGGATTTGCGCAGCCTTTTCCTTACCCTGGCAAAGGCTGATAAGAATATGTTCAAGACTCACATACTGATCTTTCATTTTAGATGCTTCTTTGAAAGCAAGATCCAGCATCTTTCTGCCGTCGTTTGACAGGTAAGGCTCTCCGCCTGACACTTGGACCATACTGCTAAGTGCGGATTCAACCGTCTGAACCACAACCTGTGGTGTTACACCTATTTTATTCAGGATTGAAAATGCTATACCTTGATCATCCAGAAGCATGGCACCTAAAAAGTGGATCGGCTCTATGGCCTGCTGACCTTTTTCAGCAGCTAAACTTTGTGCTTGCTGCAAGATTTCCTGGGATTTAACCGTTAACTTATCAAATGTCATGTGATGCCTCCAAACACACTTTCATTACTTTTTATCAAGTCACCCACAAAAGTAATGCGATATTTTATAACGTCAATAAAATTTCTTATTTTGCTTATTATTTTTAATCCCGTCCTTTGGCCTTCAGTCGGCCATCTTATGGTTTACAAACCCTAAAAAATCATGTAGATAGTGGCCTTTGTTTCCGGTATAGCCAAACCGGCAAACGATTCAGCAAACGAAAGAGGAATGGAACGCACAATGTCAGCAGTATGTGGAATTGATATCAACAATTCAAACTCATCTGTTTTTGTTGAAAAAAACGCTCGGTATATCATGGCTGATATTCGACAGGTTAACCCCACTCCAGAATACTTTAGACCCTTTCTTTGGGTTCCCCTGCACCGCCCCTGGCCTGTGGCGTCAGGTAAAGAACACGTATCCTAATCTACTAAACCAGCAATAAAATTTACAATTTAATAACCGCCCCGAATGGGGTGGATTTCGACGTTTTTTGACGTTTATAAAGAGATTTGCATTATGACACTATCCCTGTCACAAGAACAAAAATCTATTAGATTTGCACGTATGGGAATTCTTCTTGGACTTTTATCCGGCCTTTTGTGGGCCTTGGACGGTCTTCTGGTCGAGCATGCTCAAAAGTTCGCCCCATTTAATATAAATACAGAAGGAGGATTATTCATTCTCTTGGCCGCACTCTGCGCAGGCCTGCATGATCTATTTGCCACCTTGTTTGTAACCCTTTACAACTTTCGGGCAGGACGCCTGAAAGAGGTAGGTCGAAGCCTTGTCAGTCGGCCTGGCCGCTCCGTAATCTTAGGCAGCCTGATCGGTGCTTCCTGCGGTATGGGGGCGTATATGGCAGCCCTCCAGCTTGCACCTTCTGCCTATGTAATGCCCATAACTGCCCTGTATCCGGGCGTAGCAGTGGTCATGGCCGTCTTTTTCCTTAAAGAAAAGGTAAAACTCCCGGCCTGCCTGGGCATATTTATCTGTATTATAGGGGCTGCAGTCATTGGTTATACACCTCCGGAAACCGGTGACAGCGTCTCAGGAAATCTTTTCAGCCTAGGGATCGCCTTTGCGTTTATTGCGACCCTTGGCTGGGGCACTGAAGGAGTACTGGTTACTT
>JAKSAU010000645.1 GCA_022361535.1 Desulfobacterales bacterium | reverse complement strand
TTATTTATTTCAACTTGTTATGTTTTGGTGCCGGATAGGGGCATGGGCTTTGCAAACTCCACCTGATTGAAAGAAAATACAATTGCAGGAGGAGAAATAAATGTCCCAGATTAAAGCCCGTCTTTCCTTACTCACCCCTGAGCAAATTTCTGACATTCATAATATGGTGCTGACCATTCTTGAAGAGACAGGTATCCGGGTAGATGATTCAGGAGCCCGGACGGTCTTTGAAAAGGCCTTGGGGACAAAAGCTGTCGACAACCGGGTTATGATTCCAAAGGAAGTCGTGGACTGGGCGATTTCCGCTTCTCCGACTTCAATTGATGTTTGCCGAAGGGATGGATCTCCTGCGTTTACGCTGAACAGCAAAGATATTGACCAATCCGTCTTTGGTATTGGGGTCACCAACCTTTATTACCAAGATCCTTTATCTGACGACGTTACCCCATTTGCACGGTCTCATATGGCTGAGGCCACCCGCCTGGGAGAGAAATTGTCTGAATTTGATACCATTGCCACCCCCGGAGTTATCCAGGACTGCGATGCAAAAGATGCAGAGATTGTCGGATTTCTTGAGATGATGGCCAATACCACCAAACCTATTACGTTGTTAATCTCAGAGCCGGATAGTTTTAAAACCTGCCTTGATCTTTGCGACAACCTGGTTGGAGAAGATGCAACCAGGACGTCGTTGATTCCTTATTTTAACCCGATTACCCCGTTGATACTTAACGAAGAAACCACCCAAAAAATGGAAATGTGCGCAGAACGCAGCATTCCTTTTATCTTTTCTAATTACGGAATGTCCGGAGCCACATGTCCCATTACACCTGGCGGCACCTTGGCTTTACTCACTGCAGAGCTTGTGGCAGGACTTGTGTACAGCCAGCTTTTAAAAGAAGGCACGCCAATTATACTGGGAAGTCTTCCGGCCGCGTTTGATATGAAAACCATGCGCAGTTACTACACCCCACAAAGCATGCTTATCAACCTGTGCTGTGCTGAAATGATGACCCACTATTGCATCCCCCATTGCGGAACGTCTGGCGGCTGGATGGGGCGTGGTCCTGATTTGATGGCTTCATCCATGCTTTGGCAGAACCATCTGACCTCGATTTTAGGATATCCGGGGCTTGTACCTTTTGTGGGCAATAACTTTGATTCATTGGCCTTTTCACCGTCAACAGTTGTGTATTCTGCTGAAATCATCCGCATGGCAAGAGATTTTACAACCGGGTTTTCCATAGACCCGTCTGAGGTGGGGTTGGATGAAATTATTTCCTTGGGACCTGGCGGCAGCTATCTTACTGCCGGTTTGACCATGAAAAAATTCAGGGAGCCCCTTACAAAAAGCGATATCTGGCCTTTCATGGCCCTTGAGAAATGGCAGGAGAGCGGGGCACCCAAAACTGGAAAAGAATTGAGGGAATATACCCGGGAACTGCTGTATAGACTCCCGGTTCCCGAGTACCACGACCAAATAATTAGTGCAGGAGAAGCCTATTTAAAATCTGCCTGACAGACCATATAGCAACATACAAGTTCGCGGGATAGGAAAGTTTCCGGTAGCACCGGAGAAACGGGGTTGTACAGAGCTCTTCTAAGTCAAACCCCGAGCCGGCATCGGACAAACATATGAGGGCTGCAGCAACAATATACTGTAGTCATAACCATAACAGGGGGAGAAATATGAAGCGTTTTGCAGCATCGATTTTATGTACCTTTTTGGCGATCATTATGTTTGCAGGCCCATCTTGGGCCGGAGCACGGGGTGAATTGAAAATTGCCCGGTGGGACGATATCAACACCTTTGATCCCGGATGGATGACTTCCGGTGACCGCGAACTGACCATTATGAAGTGCCTTTACAACGGCCTTGTCAAGTATAAGGAAGGGTCCTGGGAGATCGTTCCTGATCTGGCTGAGTCGTGGGATACTGCTGAAGACGGTAAATCCGTTACGTTTCATCTTCGCAAAGGAGTGAAATTTCACAAAGGATACGGCGAGATGACCGCCGAGGATGTGAAATTCTCTTTTGAGCGGATCATAGATCCTGAATCCAGTTCCTCTGAAAAAGGCAACTGGGGTCAGCTTGACCGTGTGGAAATCATAGATACCTATACTGTAAAATTGGTATTCAAAGACCGCATGGTCCAGTTGTTCACATCAACACTTCCGTCCAACTCC
This sequence comes from Desulfobacterales bacterium, assembly GCA_022361535.1. The sequence continues at coordinate 5,275 of JAKSAU010000645.1, read as the reverse complement.
GGCATGATCGTATCTAAGAATGCCGCCACTGAATTGGGCCGTGAGAAATTCAGTTTTAACCCTGTTGGCACAGGTCCTTATGAGCTGGACAAATGGGAGCCCAAAAAACACGTTAAACTTAAAGCCTTTAAGGAATATTGGGGAAAACAACCTGCTATTTCAAATGTTACCTTTGTCCCGATTGTTGAAGATGCCACTTGTGAAATGGCATTGAGAACCAAGGAAATTGATATCGGACGGGTTGCTCTTATCAATGCGGGGGTCTACAAGAATAGCCGTGACCTTAACCTGGAAGTCAAACCCTCTCTTAAACACTGGTGGATCGGGTTTACCGTAAACAAACCGCCATTTGATAATGCTGATCTGAGAATGGCCTGCCGTTATGCCATTGACGTTGAGAAGATTCTCAAGGCAGCCTTTTTTGATATCGCGCCCAGGGCCAATACCATCCTGCCTCCCGGCCTTCTTGGCCATTGGGAGGATGCACCTGCCTATAAAGTCGACCTTAAAAAAGCCAAGGAATACCTGAAAAAAGGCGGCAAACCTAATGGATTTAAAGCCAATCTTTATATCTGGCCAGATGAGCAGGTTAAAGTAACTGCTGAGGTCATCAAGGCAGATCTGGCTCAGATTGGTGTGGATGTAGATATCCAGATAAAAGAAACAGGTGCGTTCAACAAGGCCACCACCACTGGCGAACCCAATATGTACCTGTCTTACTACAACACCACCATTGATCCTTCCTATGCGTTTTCCTGGTTTTTTTCCGGGGAAGAATGGAATCTGTCCAAATGGAGCAATGCCACCTATGACGATCTTTGCTCCAAAGGCATGACCGAGTCTGATCCAAACAAACGTGCAGCATTGTATGTTGATGCACAAAAAGAGATTGATAAGGACGGCTGGGCCATCTGGTTGACCCATGGCGTCCGGGTAACTGCCTCGCAAAAAGATGTAGATTTAGGCCCGCTTTATCCAGACGGGCGGCTGGCCCCATGGACCATGTCGTTTAAGTAGTGTTTGGACGACAACTCACCCATCTGCCGCGTTGCTGCGTACGTCTAAAATCCTCACGTACAATATTACGCTCCGGTTTTAGACGTCCTTGCGCCTTGCATATGGGCAAGTTCTCATCCAAAAAAAAGCGCTTTGGTTGAGAGTTAAACAAAGCCCCCTGCGGGATGCCTTGATTTTTATTGACCAGGCATCCCGCTTATCCGCCACCCGTAACCTAAAGGAGGCGCGCTATTTTAAAGTATATTATCAAACGGACATTGTGGACCATTCCCACCCTGATCGGGGTGCTTGTGGTTCTTTTCAGCTTAACGTATTTTCTGCCGGGTGATCCGGCGTCTGTGATGCTTGGGCCCCGGGCTACCCCGGAGCTTGTGGCTGAATTAAATGAACGGCTCCAACTGGACAAGCCTGTTTTTGTCCGCCTGGCGTATTATATCTTCGGTGTTGCCAAAGGAGACCTGGGAAGCTCTGTGTGGTCCGGCCATACCGTGGTCTCTCTGATTTCAAAAAATATTTACCATACTATACTTCTGGCTGTCACAAGCCTTGGGTTTGCGGCGTTGGTCGGCGTATTTTTAGGTACCTACGCTGCCATTCATAAGCGCAAAGGCATTGGAACGGCTGTAACTACTGGCTCACTGCTTTCAGTGGCTGTACCTGATTTTGTTGCTGCACTTTTGCTCATGCTCCTTTTCTGCATCCAGATTCCGCTGCTGCCTTCCCTGGGCGCAGGAGCTGAGGGTGACATTAAAGATATTATCCTTCATTTGATCCTGCCGTCATTGGCATTGGCCATTGGCTGGATCGGCTATATTTCGCGCTTGACCAAGGAATCCATGCTTGAGGTGCTGGACAGGGATTACATTCGCACAGCAAGAGCTTTTGCCGCACCCATACGGACCGTGTTCTACAAATATGCCCTTAAAAATGCGGTTATCCCGACAATTACAGTTATTGGGCTTGGTTTCGGCAAACTTTTGGGCGGTGCTGTATTCATGGAAATCATATTTAACCGGCCCGGATTGGGAAAACTGATCGTGGATGCTGTCTTTGCCAGGGATTTACCCGTGGTCCAGGGCGGTATACTCGTGGCAACGGTAATGTTCGTATTTGCTAATCTTCTGGCAGACATTTCCTACGCATTTGTCGATCCCAGAATTCAGTATGATTAGGAGGCATCATGGGAACACATTTAACCGTTACCACTGATACACCGGAATCTTTGCGCGGCAAGATCCTGATGCCGAAGCAATCCATAGGCACTCGGCTGGTCAAGATTTTGAAAGGTGTAACAAAAACCCGCGGCGGCAGATTTGGCCTGGCCTTTATTCTGACAATGGTTCTTGCAGCGTTGTTTGCACCGCTGATCTCTCCTTATGATCCCAATGCCCAGGACATTATCAACCGGTTTGCAGGACCATCATCAAGCCATTGGCTTGGAACGGATTACCTTGGAAGGGATATCTTGTCCCGGATTATCTATGGCGCGCGTATTGCCGCTCTTGTTTCTTTTGGATCGGTGATCTTGTCTGCTGTTGTCGGTGTGATTATGGGCGTTTTGGCAGGGTACAAGGAAGGCACTAAGTTTGATTATTTGATCATCCTTATTTTTGACGTTGTGATTTCTTTTCCCCAGGTTATTCTGGCATTGGCTATCGTGGCTGTTTTAGGGCCGTCTTTGTTTAATCTGATTGTGGCCCTGGCAGTTACCTCATTTCCTTTTTACGGCCGTATTGCACGGGCTCAGACTTTGTCCGTTAAGGAATCTGATTTTGTTAAAGCATCTGAAGCGTTAGGGCTGTCTGCCAAACGGATTATTTTCAAGCATATCATTCCCAATATCATGACCCCGGTTATTGTGTGTTTGGGCATGGATATGGCGACCATGATCATCTACGAAGCAGGACTTTCTTTTTTAGGCCTGGGTGTAAAACCGCCCACAGCTTCCTGGGGGATCATGCTCAGGAACGGATATAAATACATCCTGACCTCACCCTGGATGATTTTCTGGCCGGCTGTGTTTATTGCACTGACTATGGTGGCGTTTGCACTTTTCAGTGACAGTTTGAGAATGACCCTGGATCCCAAGGAGAGAAAAAAATGACAACCGCACCATTGCTCGAAGTAAATTCCCTGACCCTGGATTACCACTTGAACGGTAAAAAAATGCGGGCGCTGGATCGGGTCAGTTTCAGCCTGGAAAAGGGGCAGGTCATGGGGGTCGCCGGTGAAAGCGGCTGCGGTAAATCCACCATGGGAATGTCCATTATCGGACTTTTACCTCGCATTGCCAAGATTCCCAGAGGAGAAGTGGTCTTTGAAGGCGAAGACCTGCTGCGCAAATCCAAGCGGCAGATGGATAAGGACATCCGGGGCCAGAAGATCTCCATGATTTTCCAAAATCCCCAGAATGCTTTGAACCCGGTGTTTAAAATCGGCACCCAGATGACTGATGCGTTAAAGTTCCGGGAGCTTAACAGTAGATCCGGTAAACACAGCAGTAAAAGCGCCTTGTACCGGATGGCCATTGACCAGCTACGCAGTACAGGCATATCAGACCCTGAAGAGCGAATCCGCAACTATCCGTTTGAATTTTCAGGCGGCATGAAGCAGCGGGTGATGATCGCTATGGCTTTGTCATCCAGGACAGATTTGCTCATTGCAGACGAGCCGACAACTGCACTGGATTTGACCATAGAAGCCCAGATTCTTGATCTGCTCATGAAGTTGAGGGGCAAATACAACACGTCTATTCTTTATATCAGCCATAACCTGGGGGTATTGTCCCAGATTTCAGATCGGATCATGATCATGTATGCAGGGCGGATTTTTGAGATGGGCTCCACCCATGTGGTGCTGGGATCTCCGCGCCATCCGTATTCCTCAGCGCTGCTGGAATCGTTGCCGGGCCGGCACACCAAGGGCAAGCGGCTGCTGTCCATACCCGGACATGTGCCCTCGCTGGACCAACTGCCGTCCGGGTGTTCATTTCATCCGAGATGCCCGTTTGCAGAACCTGAGTGCAGCATAAGGACACCTGAACTGGAGATGGTGGCGTCAGACCATTGGTCCGCCTGTCTTTTGGACCAGAAAAGAGGGAGGCAGAAATGGAAATGGATTTGATTCAAATTGAAAATCTAAAAGTTCATTTTTACCTGGGCAAAGGCCTTTTATCCAAGATGTTTGGCAAAGGGCTTCGCGTGGTTCATGCAGTTGATGGGGTTACGCTTAATATCCGGCAGGGCCACACCTTCGGCCTTGTCGGGGAAAGCGGCTGCGGCAAATCTACCCTTGGCCAAACCCTGTTCAGGTTGCTCAATCCCCAAGCAGGATCAGTTAAATTTGAGGGTAAGGATATTTTCAGTCTGTCATCCAAGGAAAAGCATGACTTTCATCAAAAGGCCCAGCTTATATTCCAGGATCAATTCGGCTGTCTCAACCCCAGGATGACTGTGGGTCAGATCCTTGCCGAGCCTTTGATTGCATATAATGCCTGTGAATCAAGGTCTGAAATTGAAGAAAAAGTGGTAGAGCTTCTCAAAAGTGTAAACCTGCCGCCAGAAGCGGCCTTGAAGTTTCCAAACGAGTTCTCAGGCGGGCAGGCAAGACGTATCGGCCTTGCCCGGGCGATTGCCCTGAATCCTTCTTTTATTGTTGCAGATGAGCCTACATCCGGTCTGGACATCTCCACTGCTGCAACAATTCTTAACCTGATGCAGGATTTGCAGGAACGATTGGGTCTGACGTATCTGTGGATTTCCCACAACCTGAACCAGGTACGTTACATGTCCGATGACATTGCCATCATGTATCTGGGGCGGATTGTGGAGATGGGAAAAACAGAGGATGTGTTTGAAAATCTTGCCCATCCATATACCCAGGCCTTGATATCTGCAATGCCTAAAGTAGGGGAGACAGGCCGCCGCCAGATTATCCTGGAAGGGGAGATCCCAAGTCCGATCAATCCGCCTTCCGGCTGCAGGTTTCGAACCCGGTGCCGTCATGAACAGCCCATATGCGCGCAAACTGAACCAGAACTGACCGACCTTGGCAACGATCATTATGCTGCCTGCCACAGGTTATCCGATAATTTGCCAACGAATTGATACAACCCATTGAAATGGAGAACGAAATGACCCTTGACCGATTATGGAGCACACCGCCGTTAAAGCAGCATTATGATGTTGTGATTATCGGAGGTGGGATCCACGCTTTGGCAACAGCTTATTTTCTGGCTAAAAATCATGGTATAACCGAT
>JAKSAU010000305.1 GCA_022361535.1 Desulfobacterales bacterium | reverse complement strand
TCGTCAAGGAGGCTAAGCAATTCGGCGGCGTCATCAGAAGGCATATGATCGAAAATTTCTACAAGCTTTTCAAATTCAACTTTTTCAACAAATTCAATACAAGTTGCTTCATCAAGCTTGGAGAACAGGATACCAATATCTTCCGGATCTTTGAGTAAATTGAATAACTTTTGCTGATTAATTATTGACAGGTCCTCAAACACGATAGACAGGTCAGCCATATGGGTTTTATTAATAATATTTAACAATTGTTTGTTGGCGCCACGCCGCAACAATCTTTTTATGCTGACTTTAAGTATTTGGATCTGTTCTTTTTGCATTGGTTTCCCCTGGCAAACAGTCTGGTATCAGCTCAACCTTACAGCATCAGTTCGATGTGTGCATTTTTCTTAAGAGATGTCATCCATTCTTTAAACAGCTCTTCTCCTCTCTGTTTAAACAATATGTTTTGGATTTTTTCAGTAGCCTGTTCAACTGTCAGGCTGCCTTCCATAACGATATCCTCAACATAGATGATCTGGAAGGTTCCACCCATTTTAAATATTTTTGTATATTGTCCTTTTTCTACATCTTTTAATGCCGAACGGATCTCTTCATTAAATGAGGTAATGTCGAATAACCCAAGCTCTCCTCCTTGAGCAGCATTCGACCCAATGGAATACTCTTTTGCCAATTCTGCAAAATCAGCGTTTTTTTTCAGTTGGTCGTCTACCTTGATTATATCATCTTCAACATGTGTAATAATGTTTCGTAATTGATACTTTTTAACTCCGGAATAATCTTCTTTGTGGGCTTCGTAGTAAGTTTCTATCTCATCGTCAGTAATAACTATTTTTGAACGGACCGCCCTGTTTACCAGCATAGACTGGAGGATCTGGTCACTCATTCTACTTCGGTACTCTTCCAAAGTTAAGCCTTCTGCAGCAAGCCCCTGTTCAAGTTGTTCCTGATTCAACTTGTTTGTTTTTTTGAAGTTTTCTATGGCTTGGTCAATATCTTCTTCACTGACTTGTATTCCGTATTTACCAGCTTCCTGGATTGTTAAGGAGGTTTCGACAAGCTGGCCGAGCATATCGGATTCAAGCTGTTTTATTAGTTCTTTTTTCCTGGCGTCAGTATTTTGAGAGGCTAGAATATTATCCTTGTATCTTTGAGTGGCCTTGTTCAGCTCTGAGAGTGTAACAATTTCATTATTCACAATCGCAACAATCCGGTCTATGATCTCCTCCCCGAATACAGGAGAAGTCCATAAGCATGTCAGCGCAACTAAAAGAAAAATACTGTTTTTTATTTTTGCCATCCGTTTTTCCTCGTTTTATTCCCGGTTTATTAAAAATACAGCCACCGCTTTTTCATCTATTTCCACGGGATAAGCGGCTTTTAAATCCTTAATCCAGCCTTCAAAGGCTCCCTGGCTTTTTTCCATGCGCAACTGATCTACAAGGCTTTTTTCATCAAGCCCTTTTACGGTAGCGGATGCATCTCCAGTCTTTTTATCAAACTGTTTGTAAAATGAGATCATATCTTCAGCACTGATCTCTTGGACATCCACCAGGTCCTGTTGAATTAATTTTCGGATGACCATATCCTTTTTCATCCGATTTTTCCATACCGGATATGAAATTGCTGTTTCAAGAAGCATTTGATCAAAGCTGTCTTCCGGATAATCTTTTTTAAATTCTGTTTCTGCTTGATCAAGTTCCTGAGCAGATATACTGATGCCTTTGCCTGCAGCTGCAGCTAAAAGAACTGTTTCATCAGACAATGTAGAAACAAGATCAAGGATCATTGCATTATACTCATCCTTGTTTGTTTTAATATCATAGGGATAACCTGTAAGTTTTAAATCAAGCTCCTCTAAAAACTCCATAGGAGTAACGGTTATCGTACCGGCTTTAATGACAAATTCGGATTCAGGTACTTGGGGCGTGCTGGAACAACCTATGATACCGGTAGGAACAATGATACAAAGTATCATAATCGATAGTATTGCATTGAGTTTTGGCAATGATCTTGCCAATAGACATTGATATCTGCAGCCGCTATGCACTTTTCTTCCTCATGTTTTAAAATTGGAAACTTTTAGCATTCTGTCTTAGTTTTCGCAAGTCAATTCACCCGTTAGAAACCCGTTGCGTTAATGATAAAAATGACATGCTGTCAAATGAAAAGGATCCCTATTATTAGATTGCAGCCTTGGTTCTTCACTGAAACAAAGCGCTTGAGCGTATGGACAACGGGTATTGAAACGGCACCCTTTTGGCGGATGTTCAACAGAGGGGATTTCACCTTTTAACGGCGTCTTTGTAACTTTTGCTTGGGGATCCGGTATAGGAATGGCCTCCAATAGTGCCTTGGTATACGGATGAAAGGGATTTGCATACAAGTTTTGAGCATCGGCTATTTCCATAATTTTTCCAAGGTACATCACAATAATCCGATCTGACATATGACGAACAACAGACAAATCATGTGAGATAAATAGGTAAGTCAACTCAAGGTTCTTTTGAAGATCAAGCAGCAGGTTAAGAATCTTTGATTGGACAGAGACATCTAAAGCTGAAACAGGCTCATCGCAGATTATAATTTCAGGTGTCATGCTCACAGCACGTGCAATTCCGATACGTTGACGCTGCCCTCCTGAAAACTCGTGCGGATATTTTAAAAGCGCTTCACTGCTTAGTCCGACTTGATCAAGAATCTCTTTTATATTTTGAGAAGTATTTTTTCCGTTGCATCCATGAATTTTGAATTTTTCTTCGAGTATTTGCCTAACTGTCTGCCTTGGATTTAAAGATTCAAAAGGATCCTGAAATATCATTTGAACACGGGTAGTAAACAGCTTGCGCTGTCCTACGTTCATCTGAGACAAACAGACCCCTTCAATACTTATGTTTCCGGACGTCAAAGGGTATAACCCCATAATACATCTGCCAAGGGTTGTTTTACCGCATCCTGATTCACCTACAATCCCGAGAGTTTCGCCCTTAACAACCGAAAAAGAGACATCATCCACGGCATGTATATTTCCAGTCTGCTTTAAAAAAACTCCTGATGTGACAGGGAAATACTTTTTTAAATTTTGGATTTCCAGAAGCGGCAGTTTTTTATAAATTTGATTTTCAGGCGCCATATTCAATTCCCTGGACTGTTAATTGAAGTACTTATACACCAAGTTCTGCTGGCCCGACAACACATTAAACAAGAAAACCAATCCTCCTTTAATTTTTTAATTGAATTCATATTTAAAGTATTTTAGGTTGCCCTATTCTAAAAATTTACCTGTGAGGATCTGGCTGACTATGAAAAAGAATAGGCAAATCATAATTATTGGCGGAGGAGTCATAGGATTAGCCTGCGCCCATTATCTGATGAATCAAGGAAATACCGTAACAATTATAGAAGAAAAAAAAATCGGAAGCGGCTCTTCCCACGGTAATTGCGGACTACTTTATTTTTCAGATGTTATTCCTCTGTGCTCGCCAGGAGCAGTTTCCAAAGAGCTTGTAAGAACAGTTTTAGGTACATCACCTCTCTATATTAAGCCGGAGTTTGATGTAAAGCGGCTCTTATGGCTGTTTAAGTTTGCAATGCACTGCAGAACAGGACATATGAATCAAGCAGCCAAAGATAAATTTGAATTTTTGAACTACTCTGCACAATTATTTAACGACCTATTTGAATCAGGAGAGCTTCAATGCGATTTTGAGAACAAAGGCTTTTTATCTGTTTTCAAGTCAGAGAAAAACCTTTTCAGATTTAATACCACAAACGAGTTTTTACAGCGTTTTGACCTTGGATATACCTTACTTAATAAAGATGACGCGCTTAATCTTGAACCAGCCTTGTCATCTGACATTGCAGGTGCATGGTATTCTACCGTTGACCAGCACTTGAGGCCCGAACACTTTATATCAACCTGGAAATATCTTTTACTAAAAAAAGGTTTGGAAATTCATGAGCATTGCCGTGTAACAGGCTTTATTTATAACAAAGGGCAAATTTGCGGAGTAAAAACCTCATTAGGCAATATCTATGGGGATGCTTTTGTCATTGCCGCCGGTGCATGGAGCTCAGCTTTGACAGCGCCACTAAATAACAGCCTGCCGGTCATTCCAGGTAAGGGTTACAGTATTACCATGGGACGCCCCGAGATCTGCCCCAAAGTTCCTTGTATACTTTACGAAAAAAATATGGTGGTAACCCCATGGAAAAGCGGTTATCGTCTTGGCGGTACCATGGAATTTTCAGGATTTTCACACAGCTTAAATCCTAAACGCTTGAATAAGCTTTTAAGCGGTGCCACTGAATATATGAGGACACCATTTGGCAAGCCGGTAATTGAAGAATGGACAGGGCTTCGTCCTATGACTTATGACGATATGCCGATTATTGGGCGAATTCCAGGTGCAGATAACCTTTTGGTCGCAACAGGGCACGGGATGCTCGGACTAACCCTTGCAACAGGAACCGGTAAAATAATCTGTGATATGATAATGGAGCGAGAACTTGACATTGATCCGGCACCTTATTCACCGAACCGGTTTTAAAACAAGGACGAAGGTAGTTCGCCCATATAAAAAGGGTTTTTAAACCAGAACAGCCAAAAAACCCTTTTTAAAACTTTTTACTGGACAGTTACGTTAACCGCTGCCGGTCCTTTCTGTCCATCTTCAACATCAAAGGTAACCCGGTCACCTTCATTGAGGGATCTAAAACCATTTGCATTGATGCCGGAATGATGCACGAAAACGTCGGGGCCTTCTTCCTGCTCAATAAATCCGTACCCTTTTGCATCATTAAACCATTTTACGGTCCCATTTGCCATTGCGACTCTCTCCTTACTTTTGGTGAATAATTTTAGTTTCAAACTTCAGGTACTGCCACTTCAACAAATGGGTCCAGCCCCCAAGACGAAACCGTCAAAGCCCTGCACATCTAAGCTTTGAATGTATATTATTAGCTTTTACTTAAAAATCAAGCATTATTTTAAAAAGATTTATTTTTTTTCACTAAATCGATCAAATGACAGGCTGCATAACGGTTTTTGCCTGTGGGTAACAACGGTGGCCGCTCTTTTCTACAAATGCTTTCAACCCAGGGGCAACGATCTGCAAACCTGCAACCTTCAGGCATTTGCGTTAAAGATGGAACATTGCCTGAAATTGTGGGTAAACGTGTTTTCGTAGTCTGCGCAAGTGATGGAATTGATGCAAGCAACCCTTGAGTATATGGATGGCTTGGGTCAGCAAAAAGATCATTGACACCTGCAGTTTCAGCGATTCTCCCTGCGTACATAACCAATACATGGTCGCAGTTTTCTGCGATGACGCCAAGATCATGAGTAATTAGAATTACTGCTGTATTGCTTTTGGCTTTAAGATCAAGTATCAGGTCCATTATCTGAGCCTGCACTGTCACATCCAAAGCAGTCGTGGGCTCATCAGCAATAAGGATATCAGGTTCACAAGCAAGAGCCATAGCAATCATGACACGTTGGCGCATTCCGCCTGAAAGCTGATGAGGATATTTTTTCATTATCCGTTCTACATCGGGTATTCCAACTTTTTGGAGCATTTTTATGGCGGCAGCATTCATTTGCTGCATGGTCATTTGAGGAAAATGTAAGATATATACTTCGATAATCTGCCGGCCAATTTGATGAACCGGGTTAAGCGCTGTCATGGGCTCTTGAAAGATCATGGATATTTTTTTACCACGGATGTCGTGCATCGTTTTGATGGGGATATCCAGTAAATTCTCTCCACGGTATAGAATTTTTCCTTTACGAATATGGGCAACCGGTTTTGGAAGCAACCTGATTATACTCAATGCCGTTACACTTTTACCGCAACCGGACTCTCCTGCTATTCCAAGGACCTGGCCTGGTAAAAGAGAAAAACTTATATCGTCTACAGCTCGGACCTCACCTTGCTCCGTATCAAACGCTGCCACAAGATTTTTAACTTCCAAAACAGGTTGATTAGCTATTTCTTTCACTGTATATCAGTCGTCCTTTTAAACTGTTCATCAATGATTAACACAGGCTCAAATGTCTTCCCCTGTTTTGATGCTTCAAGTGTCTTTTTCCGAATATCATCGTCGATCCAAAACAAGCCCCCTGTTGTGGATGAAAACGGATCAAACAATCCTTCAGACATTCGTGTTCCATGAAACGTTGGCAATCTCATCCATCTCCAGTACGCCAGCCTGACGTACGGAATCATAAATGTGGGGACATACGCCCCAATGTCATGGATCATATTTTGAATACTTAATGAAAGACGAACGCGTTCTTCTTCGTCCAGACTGTCTCTGTATCGGTCGATAAGTTTGTCAAGTTCAGGATCATCTGTATTGGTTATATTATTGGTTTGCGGTTTGTGGGCATTATCAGAATGCCAGCCCTGCCAATAAGAGGGTCTAAGACTGGTACTCCATCCCATCCATGCCACGTCATGTTGCTTTTCAAGAAACTTTTTAAACATGGCCGACGGATCCAGTTTTTCTAAACGAAGCTCTATACCGGCTTTTAAAGCCTCTTCTTTTAAGACCACCAGCCTTGCCATATGCTCATCGTAGGAATAAGTGACCTTAACGGAAAAGCGCTGATCGCCTTTTTGCCACACTCCGTCATTACCGCGCTGCCATCCGGCTTCTTTCATTAAACTCTCGACCTTTGATACATTGTAAGGCCGAGGTTTGATTGTATAGTCAGTGTAGTCTCCATATCCGTAAAAGGCCTGTGGTAACCTGTAATAATCACCGCGCAATACCTTTTGAATGACCTTTTCAACGTTCATTGCATAAGCGAAAGCATGACGCAGCCGAACATCTTTAAATATGGGTCTGTCAAGATTAAGCCACATTCCCCTGGAGGGGTGTTCCAGGTCGTTGAAAAACCAAATTCGTTCTACATATCCTTTTTGTATAACAGGAGTGTTTGATTTTACATGCCAATATTTAGGCAATACCATGCCAAAAGCATCAAGCCGCCCTTTTTTAAAGTATTCCCATTGTAGATTGAAGTCCCGGATCACTGTAAATTGTACAGAGTCAACGTTAAACCTGTTCTTGAAATAGGTTTTATCTTTGGCCCACCATTCTTTTTTCCGCTTAAACCGGATAAACCGCCCTTTTTTAAATTCACTGATCTGATAAGCGCCGGTATTTGGGACAACTGCCCAGTTGTATTGACTTGTGAACTGTTCATCCAGCGCGCCAAAGTAGTGTTCCGGTATCGGTCCGATTCCAAGTTTAAGATAAAGGTCCGGTACAGCCTTGGTACTTTTAACTCCAATTGTATAGTCGTCATATGCAACAACAGATTCAATTTCCCTGGTATAATAATCGTTATACCAGGGTGCTATGATATGTTCTGACCGCATAAATGTAAGCGTATAAATATAGTCCCTGGCTGTGACCGGAACACCGTCCGACCACATTGCATCAGGATCAAGCTTGAAATACATCGTCTTTTTATCGGGATCAAAGGCCCAATGTGTCGCAAGTTCCGGGATTATATTTCTGGTATTTGGATGAATATTGATCAATGATAGCTGGTTATCCAGAATCGCGCTTCTAAACCCGCCGTTAGAATCAGGTCCGACAACCCTGAACGTCATAGGAAAGCTAAGTAGAGCTTGCCTTAACATTCCACCTTTTTTAGCCTTTTTAGATGAGAATACCGGATCAGAAGTATTGGTAGTCCATTCTATGTTTTCTGGGAGTTTGGCATAGGCAACCGGCTTGAGTTGATCTAAAGGAGTTGATTTTAAGCCGGATTCATCCTGTGAAGAATTCGAACAGCCCATCACATAAAAAAAAGCTAAAACACAAAAAAAAGCTGTGATCTTGCGCAATGAATTTGAAATATAATTTTCCACTCGCTTGTACGTTCCTTTATACCGATGTATGCGGAAAAACCGTTGATCGATCAATAGATACCAGATCAACCATTGGTTAATCAATCCTTCTTTTTGACAAGCCCAAAGACTATGGAGCCTTCTTTTTGTTACCTCATAATTCAATAAGGACTCGTTTTTACCACGAGCGAAAAACTGTATTTTCATTTGAAATTAAATGAAATCTTTTTTTGGGACAAATGGGGCTACTTGCAAGCGTCAGACAGGTTGATGTGATTCAATCATCCAATTTTCTTGACCCTGTTGGTCGAATATAATAGCATGTATACCTGCTGTTACACAGGTTACATGTCTTTAAATCAGTCCTTACGGGACAAAACAGGTGAAAGCAATATGGATCTGGCTTCGTTTATCGGTATAATATCCGGGCTATCGCTCATTATTTCAGCTATCTTCCTTGGCGGAGATGTGTATAATTTTATCAATGTTCCAGGGTTGATGATCGTTTTCGGCGGCACATTGGCCACCACCTTGATTACCTTCCAGTTCAGGGATGTCTTTGCCGCATTTAAGGCTGCATATTTTGTTTTCACCAAGGAAAAAGACGACCCCAACCAGGCTGTGGCCACTATGATCCGCTTAAGCAGGATATCACGGCGACAAGGCTTGCTTCACCTTTCACATGTCAAAACCCGATCCTCTTTTTTAAAAAAAGCATGCGGCCTTCTTGCTGACGGCTCATCTGAGGAAGTAATACGTGCTGCTCTTACCACTGAGATACAATCCCTTCAGATGAGGCATTTTATCGTACAAGACGTATTTAGAAAAATGGGCATTTATGCGCCTGCCTTTGGTATGCTTGGTACCCTTATCGGATTGGTTCAGATGCTTTCCCGTCTCCAGGACCCGGCCCATATTGGACCTGCCATGGCGACTGCCCTGTTGACAACCTTTTACGGCTCTTTTCTTTCAACGCTTTTCTTTTTGCCTGTTGCAGGAAAACTAAGATCCAGAACCGTTGTTGAAACTATCAGCCTTGAAATTATGCGTGAAGGCGCGATATCCATCATAAATAATAATAATCCTGTCCTTATCTATGAAAAGTTGTCCAGTTTTATCTCTTCCAGGTTGCGCCAGCCCCTTGATCAGATGGATGTTAAGGTCACACAATGAAGCCTGACGAGTATAATTCCTATTTAATTAATCAGGATGACAAGGCGGATTGGCTGATCACTTATGCGGATCTGATGACCCTGTTAATGGTCTTCTTTGTTCTCCTGTACTCTTTGGCCTCTTTTGAAAAAGAGCGGTATAAAACCACTATTGCAGCTGTAAAAGTTGAAGTAAGAAAACGTCCTGAAATGCAGGGATTGATGACAGTGCTTGGCAGGCCGGACGGATTTGATAAAAAAGTTAAGATTGACGAAATTACAGGAATTAGAAACCGTGATGCCGCCTTGTACAGATCCATGGACCGCATGGTTAAAAATGCAGCACAAAAAGAACATATTGCACTTGAGGCAAGCAGCGGAAAAATGATTCTTACCGTATCTGGTGAAGCCTTGTTTTCTTCAGGGTCTGCACGGCTGAATCCATCTGCATTGCCAGGTATTGACCGCATGATTGATCTATTCAAAGAATACCAGGAGTACAATATTAACATAAAAGGACACACTGATAATGTTCCCATCGCTACCAAAGAGTTTCCGTCCAATTGGGAATTGTCCGCTATCAGAGCTACGACCGTACTCAAGTATTTAATTTCAAAGGGAGTCGATCCAAAACGACTTACTGCAACAGGATACGCAGATATTATTTCACTATCAGATAACTCCACAGAGGAAAACCGGGCCAAAAACAGGAGGGTTGAGTTTGTTCTGGAAAAAAGCGAAGCCAATAAACCCCCTTACAGTAGATGATGTTGCTGATCAGCGTAATGCATTCAGGTATGTATTTACTGATGACAGACAACTGACCATGAAATTTAAAGGGAAGACTGTCAGGGTGCTTGATATCAGTGCCGGAGGGTTAGCCTTTGAAAATCAGGGATTCAAAAAATACGACGCAGATAATATAGTGCTCGATTTAACCATGCCCAATTTTGTAAAAGATCCTGTATTCAGTTCAGACTTAAGAATTTTGCATTTGACTGAAAATAATATTTGCCATTGTATTTTTGAAAACTGCTCTGTTGATAGATACGAAATGGTTCATAAGTATGTTTTAGAAATGCAAAAACACGATTTACAAAAAATGAAGCAATGATCCTCCACGTCGATATGGATGCTTTCTTTGCTGCTGTGGAGCAGCGGGATAATCCTGCATTAAAAGGAAAACCTGTCATCATTTCGGGTTATTCAAAACGAAGCGTTGTCTCTACTGCAAGTTATGAAGCACGAAAATATGGCATTCACTCTGCTATGCCGGTATTTAAGGCAAAACAAAAATGCCCCCATGTAATCATTCAGCCGGGAAGTCGGAACAAGTATTCCAGAGATTCAAAAAAAATCATGGACATCTTAAGGCAGTTTTCTCCTTTGGTTGAACCTGTATCAATAGATGAAGCGTTTTTGGATGTGCATGGATGTGCGAAACTATTTGGTTCGCCTGAACAGATAGCCGAACAGATTAAACTTAAAATTTTCAAGGAATTATCTTTAACCTGTTCAATCGGTATTGCACCGGTCAGGTTTCTTGCAAAAATTGCATCGGATATGAATAAGCCGGATGGTTTGACTATTATCCCAAAAGAGAAAGTCGATCATGTCATTAACAATTTACCTATCAAAAAGGTCCCTGGTGTTGGTGCAAGAGCAATGAAACAAATGGAGGTACTCCAGGTTTCAACGCTTGGAGATATTAAACAACTTGATATGGACCTGCTCAATCGTAAATTCGGTAAAATGGGAAAAAGGCTGTTTGAACTTGCCCATGGAATTGACAGAACTCGTGTAGAGCCAACATCAACAAGAAAATCAATTTCAAGTGAAACAACACTCTCTAAAGATGTATGCCATTTAGATGATATTCGTAAAATTCTTTTGGCCCATGCGCATCGAGTCGGTAGAGATCTTCGGGCGAAAAAATGGCTATGTCGAAATGTCAGTATCAAAATAAAGTTTTCAGACTTTACCACAGTGACAAGAAGCAAAAAGACTGCAAACTGGATAGCCTCTTCCAATGCCATATATGATGAAGCAGTATCTTTGATGGAAAAGGTAAAAGTTAAGAAAAAAATACGATTAATAGGCGTAGGCGTTTCTGATTTTCAAGACCGTTCGGAACCTGTGCAATTATCACTTTTACCAGATCAAAATGAGACGACGAACCGGCAATGGGAATCTGTTGACAAAGCCATGGATAGTGTAATTTCTAAGTTCGGTGCCGATATACTTAAAAAGGCGAGCTTAGAAGGCAAAACCCCTCGTCCCAAATTTATTGGAGGAACTAAGGATGACTGAATATAAAGCGGTTCATGTAACCATTATTGGTAAAGTTCAAGGGGTCTTTTTTCGTGCTGAAACAAGAAGGGCCGCAATGGAAAGGCACCTTAAAGGTTATGTTAAAAACATGCCTGATGGATCGGTTCAAGCTCTGTTCCAGGGAAAACAAGAGAAGATTGATGATATGTTAGTGTGGTGTGAAAAGGGATCGCCCCTGTCTTCGGTAGACAGGGTGATCCCTCAAAGTGTTACGGTTCAGTCCGATTTAAAGCAGTTTGATGTACTCTACTAAGCATAAACTTTCTTGGGTATCTTTTTGAAAAAAGCTATTAATGCTGCTCAGTGAATGTAAGCTGCTACGTGTACAGGGCTTTTACCATATATGAGATCCCATCCTGCCGGGATTGTTTTGTCGAAAAATGACAATAGTGTGCATATTTAAAATCCTAGATCTTCATTGACCAGAATGATTTTAATCCTGCCTTTTGAAAAACATTTTTCGGTTATTGTCCAATAATTACATATTCTATCCGGGCTTGCACAATCGTGGCAAATACCGGTTTTTCTACAAGGCGTTTTCTTGTCCAGATTCATTGTATTAACCGGTGCAGCATAATTTTTTATCCTGAACATGGCATCTTCAAGATCTCCGCAAATTTTGTTTCTGCCAATAATCAGAAGAACATTTTTGGGACCCCACATCATTGCAGCTACACGATTTCCGATCATGTCCAGGTTAACCAGGTGCCCTGCTTCCGTTACAGCGTTTGTACCTGTGATGAACAAATCGACAAGCAGAGATTGGCGTCGAAGTTCCAACATTTCATCCACTGGTAAGCTTTTATCAAATGTATTGAGGACTTCGAGATCAGGGTCATCTTTAAGGGCATGAAACAAGCCGGTTCCTACAAAAGACATTGACCCGCCCCATGAAACGCTTTTAGCGCCAAGAGGAGGGATGATTTCGGTTAAAGCCAATTCATTAGCGCTTTGTGCCGAATCAGCAATATGAACTTCAAAATTATTGTTTTCAAGACTTTCCTTAACTGCCTCAAGTTTCAACTGCCAATAATTATCGATAGGGTTTTTCATCGGATCTCCTCATACATGTAATTAGTATCAACAAGAGAACTATACCTGAGTTAAGAATTACAAGGCAACGATTATTTCATGATCACCGATGACGATTTCAATCCATTGGTTCAGCTTGTATATCAGCTCATTTTTTTGCCTGATTAATAACTGCGAATCAGAGAACATATGATAGAAAACCCGTAAAATACGGTCTGTTTATTTTAATCAAACAAAGTTAATTAACAATTCATATTTCCTTCTGGCCTATATTTATAAATGTTTTGACAATATTGCCAATACATTGAAAATCAAACCGTAACCTGTCGAATCAATAATTTATGAAAAAACTGCACTTTTTTATTGACTTCATTGTGATATCTTAATATTTGTAAATTTAAGCATAAATCGAATTCAGCAAATGACTGCGATTTTTCACGTCACTTGACCTCTACCGCCGCCTGCTCTGGTTTTTGAAAGAATGTCTGTCCCAAACTGACAGACTTTAAAAAAATATAAAGAAGTTACCAGATAAACCTTTAACTGACTAACCTGAACCAGCATGGTAAGCCCTATACACAGGATAGGTGCGAATAACATACCATAACAAGGGAGGTGGTGCCGTCCTCAGCATTCTTTAAAATTATCAATGATTATAAATCGTTAATATATATTCTAAAGGAGATGCATAATGAGTAAAAAAGAAGTTGTCGAAACTACTGAAGCCCAAATCGCAGTACACTGGAAAGAAGAGGATTACTATCACCCTTCACCCAAATTTACTGGCCAGGCTAACCTTTCTGATCCTGACATCTTTGACAGGTTCAGTCTGGACAACTTCCCTGACTACTTTACTGAATATGCTGAGCTGTTAGACTGGTACAAATATTGGGACGAGGTATTAGATACTTCTGACGCACCCTGCTACAAATGGTTCAAAGGCGGAAAAATAAACGCATCGTACAACTGCATTGACCGCCATCTTAAAGACAATAAAAACAAGACAGCCATCCATTTTGTTCCCGAATTAGAAGAAGAAAGAGTCGATCATGTAACCTATCAAGAACTGTATGTTCGGGTGAATGAATTTGCTTCCCTGCTGAAAAATGATGCCAAACTAAAACGCGGTGACAGGGTAACCATACATATGCCCATGTCCGCGGAACTGCCTATTACGATGCTTGCTTGCGCAAGATTGGGTGTTATCCATTCCGTCGTATTCGGCGGATTCTCGGCATCAGCTTGCGCGGACAGAATTGTTGACTCCAATTCCAGGGTGCTGATCACTATGGAT
Source organism: Desulfobacterales bacterium (assembly GCA_022361535.1). The sequence continues at coordinate 53 of JAKSAU010000305.1, read as the reverse complement.
GCTTATTACAGGGCAGGTAACCTTCTGAATCATAAAGTCAATGCTGATGAAGC
>JAKSAU010000559.1 GCA_022361535.1 Desulfobacterales bacterium | reverse complement strand
GTTTTTTATGTGATGTCGGGGCGTAGCGCAGTCTGGTAGCGCGCCTGCTTTGGGAGCAGGATGTCGGGAGTTCAAATCTCTCCGCCCCGACCACAGAGAGTAGAGGGTTTCAATCATCTTGATTGGAGCCTTTTTTGTTTTCTGGGTGTGGCGTTTGGATGTGACTTTCTAAAAAAGCACCATTTAGTTAGTTCATAGCATTCTCAGTTTGCCCCAGGGAAATAAGATAACTCTTAGTTGTTCTCGGATCAAAGTACCAATTGAAAAGAACATAATAAATTCGATTCTTGCTCCTTTCAAAATACAGATTTGCAATCAGGTGCACGGTAAGGATAATCTCTATCAAACTTGATCTACGCGTTTAACTTTACACTGCTAGCGAACCCTGTTACCTTTCGATATAGAAAGACATCCCGAAATAAAATAAAGCTTAACTGCATTAAAGAGCGATTTTATGAAAAAAACAATTGCCTCCTTAGTCGTTTCATTGATGCTGCTTGGAACCTTCTCTCTTTGTAATGCTGAGAATATCGTTCGGCTTTCGACAATCAATTGGGAACCATACACGGGTGAAAAACTACCTAGTCATGGTTTCTTTTCAAAGCTGGTAGTCGAATCTTTTGCCAGGGCCGGCTATAAAGTTGAATTTTTCTATTTGCCTTGGGCAAGGGCACTTTTAGAGACGAAAAAAGGAAACTTTGATGGCGTGATGACTGCTTACTGGAAAAAAGAACGAACAGAGTATTTGCACTATCCGGACACGGTTTACAAAGTGAAAGAAAACTTTGTTGCGCTTAAAAGCAATTCTATAAACTACGCCGGAATTTTAGCGTCACTTAAAGGATATTCAGTAGGTGTCTTAAATAGGTCAATACAAGCGGAAGAACTTGAGAAAGCAGGAATAAAAACGCAGCCGATTTCAGATCAGGCTCAGAATGTTAACAAGCTTCTGTTAGGTCGAATTGATACCATGTTGATTCCGACCCCAATTTTTTTCTATCATCTGAAAGAGATCGCGCCAAAATTTGATAATTCTCAGATTAAAATTTTGCATCCACCATATAAAATTTATGACATGTTTGTCGCTTTTTCGAAAAAAAGACAAAATTATAAAGAGCTGACAGAGGATTTCAACAAAGGACTAAATTATATTAAAGCTGATGGCAGTTATGAAAAAATAGTTAGAGAAAGCAATATTCGGTATTAATTTTAAGTTAGATTCTTATAAAGGAATATCATTGAAGCAAACACTATTCACCCTTGCTTTGGTACTATCATTGACAACATGTTCCTACTCAAATCCACCTGAGCCATTAGTCATTGGTTATAATGAAGAGCTCTTAAATTCCGTCTACTGGAATGACAAAACAAGCAATCAAGGTATTGATGCAGAGATTCTGCGAACACTTTTCCAGAGAAGTAATTTAAACTACGAAATTAAATTCGAACCTTGGAGTAGGTTAATACACCAAGTAGAAACCGGGGCAATTGCAAGTATTTGCCCCGGTTTCAAAACTCCTGAACGTGAATCGTTTGCTGTATATCTTAAAGAGCCATTAAACTATTCGACTTTCAGTATTTTTACCAAGCGGGGAAAGGAGTTTGTGTTCGAGGGACTTAAAGATCTTCATGGGAAAAAAATTGGGGTTAATCTTGGATACTCTATTAGTCCGGACATAACGAATAAAAAACATAAGTCAAAAATTTCAATTATTGAACTTTACACATCTGAAGCAAATCTGAAAGCTTTGGTCAATGATCGTATAGACGCATATGCCGGCAATCGTGACAGTACTCTTTTTATAGTTAAAAAAAGCGGACTTTCAGATAAGGTAACTTGCCTGACCCATCCAATTTCTGCACCAAGACCAGTATACCTTATGTTTTCTAAGATCTATGCTGAAAATAATAATCATACTACAATTATGAAACTAAACCGTACATTGGAAAAGATGTGGAAGGACAATATAATTAAGAAAATTGTTTCCAAATATACAACGTCAAATCTTGCGAATTAATTCCCTACACCCTGATAACACCATCCCTCCAAATAAATTGTTTCCGTTTGCAAAAATTAAATACTTGGCCTATAAATGACGATTAGTATATCCACTGCATGATGTAGGTCAGATATTAACCGGACAGAATAGACACCTTACCATGGTATTTTTTACAGCTATTATAATTGTTGCGATACTCTATTTTTTACAGGCAGACGGTTTACTATTTGTTACGGTAATTGCCCTTGTGGCTGAATTGATCAACATATTTTTAACCCACACCTTGACCAAGTCAGTGGAAAAAAAGATGGCATCGCGCCATAAAAAAGCCATTCAAGGATATTTAAGCCGGATCAAAGCCCAGAAAAAAACAATTAAGGAATTGGAAAAAGTCCAGGAAGAAGCTGCCAGTAAAATATACAAAGCCAACAGCAAGATTAAAGACCTGGAAGAAACGATTGAAAATCTATCGGACTCACCATCAACGCCTGAAGCAGATGTACAGCCCCCAGAACCTGAAGAAAAGCAGCCTCCTTTAAAAAAGAAAGAGCCTGCCCCGCAGCCTCAGGATCCTAACCCGGAAAACCACTTGCCGGACGGCTCTAACAGGAAAGCACCTCCGGTTTAACCGGCATAGTTAAAATCGTATATTCAATACGATACGTATCTATTCTTTAGTTATTTTAATTTTTACTATGCGGCCCTGTTTATCTATAAAGGCCACCCCTTGGGCAAGGGTCTCACCGGAAAGGGAATCCAGTATTTCTATATTCTTCTTATATAAAGCTACAGTAAAAACTTCTTTCTCCTCTAATGCCTGCTCAAATTCATCTTCGGACAATACGCCGACATTCTTCTTGCCTGATGCACTGCTTTTATTCTTTGATTCTTTAGAGATAATATCTCGTGCCTGATTTCTTTGGGCAACCAGATCCGATAGCCCTGAAAAATCATCTTTTTCATTATCACAGGCTGCCGTCATGATCACGGCGAACATCCCGATTATGCATATAACCACCCGCATCTGCAAAGCCGCCGTCCTATTCAACCCCTTCCACAGTGAAGCGACGGTTTAAACGCATGGTGGCAAACAGGCCAAATATATCTTTGGTTACATTGATCACCTTAAGCTGGCGGCTCGCCTGGCTCAGGGTATTATGGGCGGCAATAATAACGCCGATACCAACGGAATCGACCATATCTACACCATCAAGATCAATAACAACATTTCCTTGAGATGAATTAATGGCTGACAGCAGTTCGCCTTTGAAGGTTTCGGCCATGGAGGCGACAACATCTGCTCCGGGCTTGATAATAGTCTGATCCCCGTCATTTACTATTTCGCTCATTATAATCTCCTGTTCTGAATCGTATTTTGAAATGGGACCATTTAATACTATCTCAAAATTTGTATTTGTTCAAATATTAATTTTCCTTATTTATTAGGAAGGCCTTCCAATTAATTTAATCTTGAATTATGATAAAAAAATACGTATATATGGTCCCTGCCGGCTGAGTAAGCCGGGCGGATAATTCTGATCGGTCGCCTCGTAACAGACGGCCATGAACCTCGTCAGGTCCGGAAGGAAGCAGCGATAAGTGATCCCTTCTGTGTCGTGGATCGATCCCGGTCATGCAATTATCCGTCCGACTTGCCCAGCCGGTTCTTTTTTCTTTCACAGCCCCATCCTTTTATATCTTGACATGCTTCCAAACAGACTTATTTTTCAGCCATAATTATGATCTTTTAACGGCTAAACTCTTAATTATTAGGGATTTTGGAGCAAAACAAATTGGTACTCAAACAGAACAAAACAAAGAAAGCGGCTAAGAAAAAAAACGCTTCCCCCAAAAAAGCCACTGAGGCAAACGAGCAAAAAAATTCCGATAAAGGGAACAACAAAAAAAAGGACGATGGGCTCAAAGAACTTCAGGAGCAGTTGGCTTCCGAAAAAGACAGAACCCTTAGGTTGTCGGCAGAATTTGAAAACTACAAGAAACGGAAGCAAAGAGAAATCGATGATTTCAAAAAGTTTGCCAATGAAACTGTTTTCAAACAGCTTCTTTCCGTAGTGGACAACCTTGAACGTGCCATCACTTCTGCTGAAGAAAAGTCGGATGACGCAAGCCTTCTTGAAGGTGTGAAGCTGACACACAAAGAGATTCTCAAACTTTTTGAGACCTTTAATGTGATACCGGTGGAAGCTGAGAATCAGCCATTTGATCCGAACTTTCATCAAGCTGTCACCCAGGAAGAAAACAATGAAGTACCTGACAACACCGTTACCAATGTACTGCAAAAAGGCTATCTTCTTCATGACAGATTGATCAGGCCGGCTATGGTTGTTGTTTCTAAAAGAGTGGAAAAAGAAACTGAAAAAAGCAAAGAAAATTAAAGATATCTCGGAGGAATTGCTATGGGTAAAATTATTGGAATTGACTTAGGAACAACCAACTCTTGTGTGGCAGTTATGGAAGCCGGCGGTGAAGCAAAAATCATCACCAACGCTGAAGGCGGCAGAACCACACCGTCTATTGTGGCTGTAAGCGAAAGCGGAGAAAGAATTGTAGGACAAACTGCAAAACGGCAGGCCGTCACCAACCCTGAAAACACCGTATTCGGCGTGAAGCGCCTTATCGGAAGAAAATTCAACTCAAAGGAAGTTCAAGATGACATCCCCATTCTTCCTTATATAATTGAACCAGCCAAAAATGGTGATACCCGCATTAACCTGAGGGGTAATCAGCATAGTCCGGCTGAAATTTCTTCCTTTATCCTGGCCAACATCAAAAAGACTGCTGAGGATTACCTGGGCGAAGCAGTAACAGAAGCTGTTATCACGGTTCCTGCCTACTTCAACGACAGTCAGCGCCAGGCAACAAAAGATGCCGGTAAAATTGCAGGTCTTGAAGTAAAACGTATTATCAACGAACCTACAGCCGCATCTCTTGCCTATGGACTTGATAAAAAAGGTGAAGAAAAAATTGCTGTATTTGACCTTGGCGGCGGTACTTTTGACGTATCTGTCCTTGAAATCGGGGATGGGGTTTTTGAAGTAAAATCTACTTCCGGCGACACCCATCTGGGCGGCGAAGACTTTGACTTAAGAATCATTGACTTTCTGGCCGATGAGTTCAAAAAAGACCAGGGTATTGATTTAAGAACAGATAAAATGGCTCTCCAGCGCCTTAAAGAAGCAGCTGAAAAAGCAAAAATGGAGTTGTCCACTGCGACTGAATCCACTATCAATCTGCCCTTTATTACAGCGGATGCATCAGGACCTAAACATCTTGATGTTAAACTGACCCGTGCAAAACTGGAATCTTTGGTTGCCGATCTTCTGGACAACCTGGAAAAACCCTGTCTGACTGCTCTTAAAGAAGCAAACCTTGGTGCAGGCGGTGTTGATGAAGTTGTTCTTGTCGGCGGTATGACCCGTATGCCTGCAGTTCAGGAAAGAGTTGAAAAGATCTTCGGTAAAAAGCCTCACAAAGGGGTAAACCCTGATGAAGTTGTTGCCATGGGCGCAGCTGTACAGGCTGGTGTTCTCCAGGGCGATGTCAACGACGTTCTCCTTCTGGACGTGACCCCGCTTTCCCTGGGTATTGAGACTCTTGGCGGTGTCATGACCAAGCTGATCGACAAAAACACCACTATTCCCACCAAAAAGAGCCAGGTATTTTCAACAGCAGCCGATAACCAGCCTGCCGTATCCATTCATGTGCTCCAGGGTGAACGTGAAATCGCTTCCGGCAACAAGACACTTGGTCAATTTGAACTTGCAGATATTCCGCCGGCACCAAGAGGGGTTCCCCAGATTGAGGTATCCTTTGATATTGATGCCAACGGTATTGTTCATGTAGCAGCCAAGGATAAAGCAACCGGTAAAGAACAGTCCATCCGTATCACTGCAGCATCCGGCCTGTCTGATGATGAAATAGATAAAATGGTCAAAGATGCAGAAATGCATGCTGAAGAGGACAAGAAAAAGCGTGAACTCGTTGACACCCGGAACCAGGCTGAGGCCCTTGTAGATCAGACCGAAAAGACCTTGAAGGAACACGGAGACAAGGTTGACGAGGAAACCAAAAAAGGTATTGAAGCCGCAGCTGAAGACCTGAAACAGACCAAAGATTCCGATAATGTCGAAGAAATCAAGGCCAAAATCGAAGCCCTGTCCCAGGCCTCCCATAAGCTTGCTGAAGTTATGTACCAGCAGGCACAGGCAGATAACCCAGGAGCCGCTGGCGCAGATGCCGGAGCTGCCAACCCTGGTCAGGACGATGACGATGTGGTTGATGCGGACTTTGAGGAAGTTAAGAAAGATAAATAAACTGCCTTTAAAGCAGGCAGACACGTCTGCTGTTTGGTATTGAATATAATCCTGCCGTGGGCTACAATGCCCCGCGGCAGGATTATTTTTTTGTGCAGAGATAAAACTTCACCCATCTGCGGCGTTGCTTCACAAACATACCTGTTTTTAGGATCGGGCCTCATGTACAAGAGTACACTCCGGTTTCAGGTTTGATTGCGCCTTGCATATGGGCAAATTTTTATCCCTGTACTGAAAGTGCATATTTTAAATAGCGCAACAAAAGGCTAATTATAGATGATCATCACCGATATACTTGCACAAAACCATGATCTTTACCCGGACAAAACCGCTTTAGTAGAACGTATTCCGGCCTCCGGGCAGCGCAGTAAAATTACCTGGGCAGACTTCCACTGTCAAAGCATTCAAACAGCCAATGCGCTGATTCAAAAAGGGATCACCAAAGGGGACAAAGTGGTCCAGCTTATGACCAATTCTATGGAATGGTTGCCCATATATTTTGGAATTCTTTATACCGGTGCTTGGGCTGTTCCCTTGAATTTCAGGTTTGAAGCAGACAAAATAGGGTTGTGCACAAAGACGGCTGAAGCCAAGGCATTTATTTTCGGGCCTGAATTCATCGAGCGGCTTGAAGAGATCAAGAAAGAACTGGATCAATTTGTGGAACTCTGGATTTATACAGGGCCGGAATCAGGATGTCCTGACTGGGCTGTTCCTATTCGCCAGTTTGTATGTGAGGCAGACAGGAAAACACCACCGCAAGTAGGCCTGACCCCGGAAGATGATGCTGCTTTGTATTTCACTTCCGGTACCACAGGCACACCCAAAGCCGTACGTCTCTCCCATAAAGCGCTGATGCATGCCTGCCATGTTGAAAACGCCCACCATGGACAGACCCATGAAGATGTGTTCCTGTGCATTCCTCCGCTTTATCATACCGGTGCTAAGATGCACTGGATGGGGTCTTTTCTTGTCGGGGGTAAATGTGTGCTGCTCAACGGGGTTAAGCCGGAATGGATCATTGAGACTGTTTCCCAGGAAAAGTGTACCATTGTCTGGCTTTTGGTGCCCTGGGCTCATGATATTCTCATTGCCGTTGAAGACGGACAGATAGACCTTTCCGCCCACACCCTTTCCCAGTGGCGCTTAATGCATGCAGGTGCACAGCCGGTCCCCCCAAGTCTTATTGAAAACTGGCAAAAACACTTTCCCGGCCAAGCATATGACACCAACTACGGATTGACTGAATCTGCAGGTCCGGGCTGTGTTCATTTAGGGGTAGAAAACGCTGACCGGATCGGTCCTATCGGCCTTCCCGGCCACGGATGGGAAGCTAAGATAGTGGACAAGCAGGGTAATCATCTGCCTGGCGGAGAAACCGGGGAGCTGATTGTCAAAGGCGACGGGGTTATGAAAGAGTATTATAAAAACCCGGAGGCCACAGCCAAAACCATCAAAGACGGATGGCTGCACACAGGTGACATTGCCCGGTACGACATGGACGGTTTTATCTGGCTGGTGGATCGTAAAAAGGATATGATCATTTACGGCGGAGAAAACATATTCCCTGTAGAGATTGAAAACTTTTTCCTCAAGCATGAAAAAATCAAGGATATTGCCGTCATCGGTATACCTGACGAACGTCTGGGAGAACTGCCGGCTGGCATCATCAGTATTAAACCCAATAACATGATGTGTGAGCAGGATATCATTGATTTCCAGCAGGAACTGCCCCGGTACAAACAGTTGAAAAAAATCTTTTTCGGGGATGTTCCCAGGAATCCTACCGGCAAGATCGAAAAACCCAAGCTACGCCGAATCTATGCAGACGACAAACGCAAAGCACTGGAAAAACTCTTAAAATAACTTGCGGAGTAAAAAATGAAATACTGCATGACTACAATTTTGGGACTGCTTTTTACGTTTACTGCAGCCTTTTGGTCCCAGGCTTTGGCAACGGAAACCAAATCCATAGCTGACACCAAAGAAAGCATCCTGACAGGCCTTGAAGAAAAATATGCCAACAAAGGGTTTTCAGCTCGATTTGAACAGGCTTCCAAGCTCACTGCCTTGGATATTACCGAAACAGCCACTGGTAAAGCCTGGTTCAGTCATCCAGGGAAAATGCGGTGGCAGTATGAAGCCCCGGACACCCATGAAATAGTGACAAATGGTGAAACGCTTTGGATTTACCGCCCTCAGGAAAACCAGGTAATGCATGGAAGCGCAGCCCCCTTTTTCCAGGCCGGTAACGGTGGTGCATTTTTATCAGACATTCGGCGGATCAGAAATGACTTCAAAATAGACCTTGGCAAAACCGGTGATAATTTTGCTGAACTTGTATTAATGCCCAAAGCAGAACAACCTGATCTTGCCAAAGTACTTATCACCGTTGATCTGCCAAGCCATGAAATCCACCTGGTGGTCACTGAAAACACTTATGGAGATACCACCCGGTTTTACTTTACCAATATTCATTTCAATACACCGGATGCCCGGATGTTTGATTTTACCATACCGGAAGATGTGGAAATCATTGAGATGAACTAAAGATTAATTAAGAATGCAGGACAAAATCATGGAAGACAAAATCAAAGCCCTTGCCAAAGAAAAAAACGCAATTATCCTGGCCCATAACTATCAGCCCGCTGAAATCCAGGAGATTGCAGATCTCTGCGGAGATTCCCTGGAAATGAGTATTAAAGCGGCAGCTACGGATGCAGACATCATTGTCTGCTGCGGGGTAAAATTCATGGCCGAAACCGCAGCCATCCTGTCTCCTGAGAAAACAGTTCTTATGCCTAATCCTGATGCCGGATGTCCCATGGCAGATATGGTCACCCCTGAAGCCCTTGTCCAAAGAAAAGAGGAGCTTGGCAATATTCCTGTAATCACCTATGTCAATTCCACTGCTGCAGTCAAAGCTGTCTCAGATATCTGCTGTACCTCGGCCAATGTGGTTAAAGTAGTCAATGCAATGGATGCGGATGAAGTCCTTATGACTCCGGACAAAAACCTGGCCAAATATGCTGCAGCAAATACAGATAAAAAAATTCATCTATGGGAAGGTTATTGCCCCTTCCATGACAACCTGACCGTTGATGAGGTTATGGCTGCCAAAGACGCACATCCGGATGCCTTGTTTATAGCACACCCTGAATGTCCCCCAAAGATTCTTGAACTGGCTGACAGCATCCAATCCACATCAGGAATGATCCGCTTTGCAGGAGAAAGTGATGCGACCCAGTTTATCCTGGGCACAGAAGTCGGCCTGCTTCACCCCATCTCAAAAGCGCATCCTGACAAGCAGTTTTTTGCAGCATCCAATAAAATGTTGTGTGAAGACATGAAAAAAACAAAGTTGGAAGATATCGTAAACAGCCTTGAAACCCTTTCAGGTCAAATCACTGTTGAAGAAGATATTCGCATCAAAGCCTTGGGTGCGGTTCAGAAAATGATCGATATGAAATAACAATTTCAGTGGTACAAAAACAAAAAGGAGCTGATTTGTCAGCTCCTTTTTTTATTCAGTATATAATCCTGTAAACAAATTACATGGCATCAAAGGCTTCATCCGGGATATCGGCATTGGAATAAAATTTCTGGACATCATCACAATCATCCAGTGCATCCATGAACTTGATCATCTGCTCAGCGTCTTTACCTGATACTTCAGTGGTGTTCTGTGGGATCATGGAAATTTCCGCCATCTGGCAAGGAATCTCAGCATTGTCAATGGCATCTTTTACTGCATCAAAATCCTCAGGTTCAGTGATCACGTCAAAGCTGTCACCCTCATCTTTAATGTCTTCAGCACCTGCATCCAGGGCCACTTCCATGAGGGTATCTTCGTCTGAATCGTCCTTGGAAATAGAAATCAATCCCTTTTTATCAAACATCCAGGCCACACACCCGTCCGTACCAACATTGCCGCCAGCTTTTGAAAAAATGTACCGCACATCGGCAATGGTTCGGTTCTTGTTGTCTGTGAGGCATTCCACCATTACTGCAACACCGGCAGGGCCGTACCCTTCATAAACGATTTCCTCGTAATTGACACCATCCATGTCACCGGTACCTTTTTTAATGGCCCGTTCCACATTGTCTTTGGGCATATTCTGAGCTTTGGCTGATGTGATGGCATGTCTCAGTCTGGGGTTGGCATCTGGATCGCCTCCACCCATGCGGGCTGCAACCGTGATTTCTTTAATCAGCTTGGTAAAGATCTTTGCTCTTTTTTTATCTGCCGCCCCTTTTTTATGCTTAATACTCGACCACTTATTATGTCCTGCCATGGATACTGCCTCCTTATTTTTTACCTTTTGCTATGATATATATTTCTTTACTCTGTTTTCTGCAACTTTCCGGCTTAAATATTTTACATTCCCTGAAAGCGGTTTTCACCTCTTTCTCGAATGCCTTGAATTCATTACCCTGGAAAATTTTACAGATAAAATTACCGTTTGTACGCAGATTTTTCAAGGCCACGTCCAGTGCCATCCGGCATAGTTCAAAAGATCTTAAGGCATCTACATCTTTTCTGCCGGTGGTGGCCGGAGCCATATCACTCATCACTGTATTGAATCCATCAACATCACTTATGAACTCGGGATTCTCAAGTTTCAATATATTATCCTGAATAGCTGTGATGCTCTCAGGCAATTTAATTTCAACCGCCTTGAGATCAATGCCGAACACCCGGCCCTGATCCGACACCTGCTTGGCTGCATAGAGCATCCAGGACCCAGGGGCACATCCCAAATCAAGAACAGTGTCCCCTTTTCTCATCACTTTAAACTTGTTCTGGATTTCTTCCAACTTATAAATGGAGCGGGCCGGATACCCCTGGGACTTGGCTTTTTCAGTCAAATGGTCTGCCCACTGACCGCCTTTACCCCTTTTGCCGCCTTTTTTCTTACCCTTCAAACAAAACCTCCATGGCATCTTTTAAGAAACTGATACTCTCGATGGTCATTCCTTTGATTTTTGACAATTGCTTCATGGTGGCAGTCGGAACAAGACACCGTGTAAATCCCATTTTTGCCGCCTCTTTTATCCTGGCCTGTGCATGGCTGACCGCACGGATCTCACCGGTCAGGCCGACCTCACCGATCAGGGTTGTTTCCTTGTGCACAGGTTTATCCAAAAAACTGCTTGCCAGGGCTGCGGCAATGGCAAGGTCGGCTGCAGGCTCGGCAATCCTTACACCACCTGTAACATTCATGAATATATCAAGTCCTGCCAAGTTCATACCCAACCGTTTTTCCATGACTGCCACAATCAGAGCCACTCTGTGGCTGTCTAACCCAAGCACAGTGCGCCGTGGTGTGCCAAGTCCGGTGCTGGAAACCAGTCCTTGTATTTCAACAAGTATAGGGCGCGAGCCTTCCATACTGGCTGTTACCACAGAACCCGGTGCCACAGAGGATCTTTCGGACAAAAATACCGCAGAAGGATTTGGCACCTGGGTCAACCCTTGCTCTCTCATCTCAAACACACCGATCTCATTTGTTGAGCCAAACCTGTTTTTCACTGCCCGAAGGATTCTGAAAATATGGCTTTTATCCCCTTCAAAATATAGGACCGTATCTACCATGTGCTCCATGATTCTGGGGCCTGCGATGGCACCACCCTTTGTAACGTGGCCGACGAGGAAAATGGGAATGCCGACTGTTTTTGCAAGGCGCATAAACTGCATGGATGCTTCCCGGATCTGGGTAACACTGCCAGGCGTAGAGTTCACATCCGGGTGAAATACAGTCTGGATGGAATCAATCACCATGGCATCATAGTCATCTTTTTCAGCCATGGACAAAATGGCATCAAGATCTGTTTCAGATACCACAAACAAAGAATCACTTGATGAATCCAGGCGTTTTCCCCGCATTGAAATCTGGCCGATAGATTCTTCACCGGATACGTACAAGCACTTTTTACCAGCCCCTGATAATGTGGACAGCACCTGGAGCATGAGTGTGGATTTACCAATACCGGGATCACCTCCGATAAGGACCAGGGACCCGTCAACAATGCCGCCGCCCAGTACCCGGTCAAATTCATCGATCCCGGTGCGCAGACGTAATGCTTCAAACACTTCCACCGAATCTATGGGAACCGGTTTTGCTGCCAAAGCAGGTCGTCCGGCACCAGCCTTACCAGGTGTACGTGCCACCAGCTTTTCTTCAATCAGGCTGTCCCAATCACCGCATTCAGGGCATTGGCCCATCCACTTTGGTGTCTGTGCGCCGCAGGACTTGCAGCGATATATAGTTTTATCCTTTTTCTTTACCACGTCTCATCTATCTGTTTACAGATTGAAAATCGAATGAATATACCATTTTAGGTTTTTTCTATCAAGCTGGAATAGATTCAAAACAAAGGCTGTTCAAGCAGCAATCATGCATGTTTTATTGCCTATCAATGTGACAACGGAACTCATTTGCTCTTTTCTTAAACAAAACAACAATAAAACTACCTGAACTGTTTTTTATCTTTAGTTCTAAAACCCGACCGTTGCATGGGTGGTCGTTTCCGTTAAAGTGCTCCCGGTCGTCCTGACCGGAAAGCAGCGAGGGTTCATGAGGTATTCTGTCCTGAACTAATCATGATCCACGCCACTTTACCGCCGACCCATGCAACGGTCTAAACACCGAGACAAACATCCACTT
>JAKSAU010000253.1 GCA_022361535.1 Desulfobacterales bacterium | reverse complement strand
GACGGCATCAGGCGGATTTTTGAAAAAAATTCGGCAGCCGCTTCTTAGAACTAACGAGCCGGTTTTTATTATACGGAATCCCCTTGTTCACCAGGGCCAACCGAAAATTTGTTTTGAGAGTTGCCATAAATGCAGGAACCCAAAAGAAAACCCCGGTCATGATACATGTCCGGGGTTTTGGTTTACGGTCCGTCTATTTGATTGTTTTTTTTATGCGTAAATCATTTTATAGGGAATGGGTGCATGGCGTGTCACCGACGGCTTGGGAAGGATATGTTCTTCTGCCACAGTCAGCCAGTTGGTATCAAAATTGAGTTCCCGCAACCTTCCCCCTTCAGATGGCAGGGCATGGCTGGTATAGTCATACCTGACATTGAGAATGCAGACATAGGATCGCCCCTGGCGGGCAACCACGTAATTTTTGGTAAAGGTATTTTGCGGAATGTCAGCGATCTGGGCAAGGTTTTTGACCTGATCCGCCTTGAGTTTTACCAATACAGACTTAGATATCCCTTTCTCATCAATACGCAGCAGGTTCCGGGACTCACTGGATGACACATAGATGGTTGTAATTCCGTCAAACTGTCGAAAATATTGGGCTGCAACAATGGCGGCTGTCCGACGACCGCCCGACATCACGGGCACCCCATAATACTCAAACAGCTTCTTCTGCATATTTTCAGCGTATTTATCACCTTTTTCATACAAGTCCTTGGATATATACCGAAGGGCTTTTGCCATGTCTTCCGATGCATCTGCAATAGGCCAGTCCACCCGGACATGAAAATGCGTCAGGGCATATTGTACCTTTGTCCGCTGATTCCGCTGAATAAGCAGGGCATAGTCCACCGGTAAAAGTGAACGCAGTAACGAAAAGAACTCACCTGTTTCAAAGTATTTCAGGTTCCGGTTATAGTTTTCCACATCCGGGAAGTACTTGTGGCGAAGCAAGTTCGTTTTAGTTGTTTTATTGGCATCAAAATACCGGATGTATTTTTTATGCTTTTTATCAATATAATCTTCACAAAATATAATTAAAAATGAATTCTGCGCATCAAACTCCACGGAAGGAATCCTGGCACGAGGCTTGAGCTCCCTAAGCTCTACAAAGGGATAAGGGGTCCTGATCCTCAAAAAATTATTGTACGACCCGATAAGGGAATACCCGATGACAAACTGATCAAGTTCATCTCTTAATACCTGGTAATAGGACCGCCTTAAACGGTCTTCCCGACTCAACGCATGCCGTGATTTACAGAATTTCACATTACTGTCCTTTCAGATTGGCTGGTTTTATTCCAGGGCCGCAACCCCGGGAAGAATTTTACCCTCCATCATATGGAGGAAAGCCCCTCCACCTGTAGAAATATAGCTGACCTTATCGACAATGCCACAGGTTTTTGCTGCAAGACCTGTATCACCTCCACCTACAATGGAAAAAGCGCTTGAACCGGCAATGGCGTCTGCCACCTCCTGGGTACCTTGTTTGAATCGCTCCATTTCAAAAACACCCATGGGACCGTTCCATACAATTGTCCCTGCAGCATCAATCGCCTTTGCATAACCCCTTGCAGTTTCAGGACCGATATCCAGAGCCATCCACCCGTCAGGCATTTCGTCCAGATCAACGGTTTTTGCCTGGGCATCCTTGTCAAACTGTTCTGCTGCTACCAGGTCTTTAGGTAAAAGAAGATCAATCCCCTTTTCCCTGGCATGTTTCATGATATCAGATGCAGTTTCCAGCAAATCTTGTTCAATCATGGAGCCTTTGGTGTCAATTCCTTTGGCTGCCAGAAAGGTATTGGCCATGGCACCGCCTATAATCAAGCAGTCAACGAAATTTAACATATTTTCAAGGGCAGCCAGTTTGCTGGATACTTTTGCGCCGCCAATAACAGCCGTAAGTGGTTTTTTCGGGTGTTCCACGGAATCGTAATATGATCGCACTTCTTTTTCAAGTAAAAAACCGGCCACAGCTTCTTTTACAAATTTTGTTATCCCTGTTACCGAGGCCTGGTCCCTATGTGAAACAGCAAACGCATTGTTCACATAGATATCGCAAAGTGATGCCAACTGTTCTGCAAATTTTGGATCATTTTTCTTTTCTTCATTGTAAAATCTTAAGTTTTCAAGCATGAGGATTTGTCCCGGTTCAAGTGCTTCTACCCTGGCCTTTACCTCATCTCCAATACAATCATCTACAAACTGAACCTGTGTATTCAACACTTCAGAAAGACGCCTGGCAGCCGGAAGCAGACTGAATTTATCGTCTTTTACACCATTGGGCCTGCCCAAGTGGGATGCCAGTATAAGTTTTGCATTTTTCTCCACAAGGTATGTTATCAAGTCTAATGTTGCCTGGATCCGGTTGTCATCGGTAATATTACCATTAGAATCCATGGGCAGGTTGTAATCCACACGGATAAAAAGAGTTTTGTTTGCCACATCGATGTTACGAACAGATTTCATTATGCCTCCTTAGGGCGGGGCCGGGCAAAGATGAACTCCAGCCGGCCCTTTTCATTATTTTCTGTATTGACTAATCTGTTGAATCGTCCTAATTTGTTTTGAACCTTTTACGGGATAAGCTAAACATGTCAGATAAAATACGTGAACTCAAAGCCATTTTCAACTCTTTTGACCTCAAAGAATCCAAAGAAAATATTAAGTCTTGTATAAACAGATTTGATGATTTAGCAAAGCCATTCAAAGGCGACCCGGAATGCTCAGTCGCCATTCTCTGGATGAAAAACATCTTCTTTCAGAGCTGCCAGGAGTTTTCCAGGGCAGAGGATATGCTTGATGATGCGCTCTGCCTAATGGAAAAAACTGGTAAAACAAACTTTACCAAGTGGCAAATCAAAACCTACCTGTCTTTGGGGTATATCCATCATACCCAATGCAACTTTATTGATGCCGAGTTTTTCCTGTTAAAAGCCTTGAGACTGGCGGATACCAAGCACGAATTCAGAGATTTTCTCGGTGAAATATATGCTAAGCTGGCTGATGTGGCTATTCATCTCAACCAGTATGCCAAAGCCAAAAGTTATGTTAGTCGTGAAAAGCAGGTAATGCACTCTGCCTATGAAAAATTCGGGATCACCCAGCCGGACACGTCTGTCAGCTATGCCTATTCACTGATTGATTATTGCAGGATTAAACGAATTATCGGGCTTGCCGACCACACCCTGATTCCCTCCCTTGAAAAAGCTTTGGATATATTTACCACTTATACCTATACCAAGGGTATTTTACGGGCAAAACTTGAGTATGCCCAGCTCCATCTGGTGCTCAATTCCACGGACAAAGCCCTGTTCATGATACAGGAGATAGAGCCTGCATTCCTTGAAATGCGAATGTACAAGGAAACCATTGCTGCAGGTCTTCTTACGGCTAAGGTTCACAAAAAAATGCTCGACTATGGACTGGCCGAAGAAAAACTGATGGCCCTGGTGGAATTGGCCCGTGAAAAAGAGATGTCTACAGCACTTATCATGTCCGATGTGTACTATGTAAAGGGTACAATCTGTTATGATACCGACCGTGAGGCAGAAGCCTTGGAACTGTTCAAGGCATCGGCAAAAATCGGGATGCTCGGCGGGGTTAAACGATACATTTTCAGAGCCTTTGACGCGGCCCGCCTCATCGACAAACAAGCCGCTAAAATTATCCTGACATCGGATCTTGTATACCAGGACGAATCGTTCACCAAAAACAGGCTTGAAAGCCAGGTCAGCCCCTTTTTAACCGGGGATAAGAAGACCCGATTGTTTGCCTCAACCCTGTTCGTTGATATTGCAGGTTTCTCGGTTTTAATGAAACAATCTGATGAAAAAGCCACTGTACATATGGTGGATGAACTCATTGACCGCCTGTGTATTGTGATTTTCAGAAACAAAGGATATATCGATAAATTTCTTGGGGACGGTTTCATGGCAATTTTCGAACACGGGGATAAGCCATGTTCTGAAATCGCCCTTAATGCCATAAAGGCAGCAACTGACATCAACCGTGCCATCCACAATAAAAGCCAGCGTTTCAAAGAGACTTACGGATTGCAAGAGGACATTTCCTTTCGCATGGGGCTAAGTACCGGAGAAATTTATGCCCTGTATCTGGGTAATTTTATCAAGCAGGAGTTTACATACCTGGGCAATGCCGTAAATCTTGCATCCAAATTGGAAAGCACAGCGCCCTTAAAGGGCCTGCTTATAGATGCGAAAACCCATAATCTAGTCAGTAAAAATGTAGTTTGCGGCCAGACAAGAGTCGATCTGCCAAGTCTTGGTAAGTCAACGGCATATGAATTTAAGCGGTTTGTCCATCAAGGACCAAGGCTTAAAACTTAAAAAACCTTTTTGGGGATTGATCCCTACATTCTGTTTTTTTTAACTGTGTTTTGTAAATAATTTTACAGGCAATCTTAGCCTTTCATTTTACCGCTGCGGCGATGGGCTTGCTTTTTGCGCGACCAACGCTCAAAGAATGTCATCGCACCGGCTTTGGAAGACCGTTCTATGATTTCCTCCTCCACCTGTACACCATTTTTGGTTGCCATGGCTTGTTTCAGGCACCTGGTTTTTACAGGACAGTGGTAAAAACAGTCCTCAGGTGTTTCCCGAAGTCCGTTGGATCCCATAGGAAAGACTTTTTCAAGGTTCCCGAAACAATCGGGCAGATCATCTGTTTTAGTCATTAATTTTTTCAAACTCCCGAGTGAAATCTGTCATCAAGCCCTGGGTAGCAAAGCTATAGTACCCTTCACTGCCTGTGATCAAATGATCGTGTACATTTATTCCAGCAAATTTCAAGGCAAAATATAAAGTCCGGGTAATACGGATATCTTGTTTTGATGGTGTGATGTCCCCTGACGGATGGTTATGGGCAAAGATAACAGATGCTGCATTATGGGCAAGGGCTCTTGAAATCACTTCCCTTGGGTAGACAGCCGAGGCAGTCAAAGTACCTGTAAACAAGACCTCGGATGCAGTCACCCGGTTTTTGGCATCCAGAAAAATCCCTATAAAATGCTCCCGCTCTTTGTATCCTATGGTTTGATTTAAATAAGCAAGAAGGCTTTCTGGGTCTTTGACCACATCTCTGCTGACCATCCTGGTTTCCAGGTACCGGTCTGCCACAGCTTTGATCAGGTGGATTCCGAAACTGTTAGCAGGCCCCACACCGTTGATCCGGCAAAGGTCACGTGTGCCGGCTTCCATAACCCGGTGAAAGGTTTTGAACTCTTTGAGCAGATCTTTTGCCGCCTGCTTGGTATCTTTTCTCGGGGTATTAAGTGCTAAAAGCAGTTCCAGGACTTCATAGTCCTGGAACCCTGAAAGGCCCGAGCTAAGAAAGCGTTCTCTCAAACGCTTCCTGTGGCCTTCACCTTTATGCGTCTGCTTCCCCGTCGTCATCCTCATCTGTCACTGAATCGTCTTCAATCATGCCGGCATCTTCATCATCAGAGAGATTTTCTGTATCCTCTTCATCTCCGTTTTCTTCAGGAAGACGGGCAATGCCGATTAACGCCTCTGCTTTGGCCAGATTAATGAGTTTAACCCCTTGAGTATTCCTGGAAATGACATTGATACCGTCAATGGCTGTCCGGATCAATTTGCCTTTATCCGTGACCATCATAAGTTCATCATTGTCAGCTACCAATGCCAGGGCAACCATTTTACCGTTTCGTTTGGAGGTCTTGATTGAAAAAACGCCCTTTCCACCGCGAGTTTGGATTCTGTATTCCTCGACCTGGGATCGCTTGCCATACCCGTTTTCTGTAACCGTAAGCAAGGTGTCCTCATCGCCTAAGACCTCCATGCCTACAACCCGGGAATCTTCTTCTATGCGCATACCACGGACTCCCATGGACCCGCGGGCGGTCGCCCTGACATCATTTTCATGGAAACGGATGACTTTACCACCTTCAGAGCCCAAGAAAATATGCTGGTTTCCATCAGTAATTCTTGCTGAAATAAGCTCGTCACCTTCAGCAAGCTTTACACCGATAAGTCCGCCTGATCTCGGTCTTGAATAGGCCATCAAATCAGTCTTTTTCACCCGGCCTTTTTTAGTGGCCATGACAACGTATCGGTTCTCGGCAAATTCGTCCACTGTGAGAACCGTGGCCAGGGTTTCCCCTTCATCAAAGTTGAGCAAATTCACAATGGCCTTGCCCAAAGAGGACCGGCCGGCCATGGGCAGTTCGTAAACTTTAGATTGGTATACCTTGCCGAAATTTGTAATAAACAGGAAGGTGGCGTGTGTAGAGGCCACAAACAAATGTTCTACAAAGTCATCTGACTTGGTACCCATGGCGGTTTTTCCTTTACCGCCCCTATGCTGGCTTGCGTAAAGGGAAACCGGGTTCCGTTTGATATACCCGCTACGGGTGACAGTGACCACCATATCTTCTTCGGCAATCAGGTCTTCAATTGAAATTTCTGCTGTGCTTTCAACGATACGGGTTCGTCGCTCATCTCCGAACGCCTCATTCAGTTCCACAAGTTCTTCTTTGATCAGGCCTCTAACGACAGTTTCAGATCCAAGGATTTCATTGAACCACGCAATGTCTTTTAAAAGTGCCTGATATTCGTTTTCAATTTTTTCTCTTTCCAGTCCAGTGAGGCGCTGAAGACGCATGTCCAGGATAGCTTGGGCCTGAATCGCACTCAAATCAAAAGTTTTGATCAAACCGTTTTTAGCCTCTTCTGGGGATTGGGATGCACGAATCAAAGCAACAACTTCATCCAGGTTATCCAGAGCAATCTTCAAGCCTTCTAGTATATGTGCCCGTTCTTCTGCTTTGCGCAGGTCATAACGTGTTCTGCGGACAATGACGTTTATTCTGTGAGTTATAAAGTGATTTAGAATCTCTTTTAGACTTAATAGTTCGGGTCGGTTGTTGACCACCGCCAGAAAGATGATGCCGAAACTGGTCTGGAGATTGGTATGCTTGTATAATTGGTTAATTACCACTTCTGCAAACTGATCCCGCTTGAGACCTACAGCAATACGCATACCATCACGGTCGGATTCATCCCGGACAAAAGAGGCGCCTGTTATGACCTTATCCCGCATCAGTTCGGCAATCTTTTCAACCACCTTGGCTTTATTAACCTGATAAGGCAATTCCGTTACCACAATGGTTTCCTGGCCGGTTTTCTTGTTTTCTTCCACCTCAACTTTTGCCCGCAGGGTGATAATGCCCCTGCCGCTGTCATAGGCTTCAAAAATACCTTTTGTGCCATAGATATGACCGTAAGTGGGGAAGTCCGGACCTGGAATATGTTCCATTAAGGCGCGGGTGTCCATATCCGGGTTATCGATCAAGGCTTTTAATCCTTCGATTACCTCATTAATGTTATGAGGCGGAATATTGGTGGTCATACCAACGGCAATACCAGCCGATCCGTTAACCAAAAGGGCTGGAAATTTTGTAGGAAGAACTGAGGGTTCGTCCAATGTTTCATCGTAGTTGGGGATGAAATCAACCGTTTCTTTTTCAAGGTCGGCCAGCATCTGGTGGGAGAGTTTGCGCATACGGATTTCCGTATAACGCATAGCTGCCGGTGAGTCTCCGTCAACAGAACCGAAGTTGCCCTGACCGTCAACAAGCATATAACGTAAAGAGAAATCCTGAGCCATCCGAACAATGGTGTCGTAAACGGCAGAATCACCATGAGGATGGTACTTACCAATAACATCACCCACGATACGGGCTGATTTCTTGTAGGGTTTGTTCCAATCATTGCGCAGCTGCTGCATGGCGTAAAGCACACGCCTGTGCACCGGCTTCAACCCATCACGGACATCGGGCAGAGCCCGGCCGATAATGACACTCATGGCATACTCGAGATAAGACTGCTTCATCTCCTTCTCGATACTGGTCACATTGCTTTCGTTTTGAATCATCCTTAAATAAACGCTCCTGATTTAAATTCGCATTACCCTTTGCCCGGTTCCACCATGGACTGGAAACTTGAAAAATAAATATCGGCAAGGGTCAAAAACAGGGTGGCGATCAAAGGCCCGTATATAATACCTAAAATACCGTACACCTTCAGACCGCCGATAATCGCAAAAAAAACGATGAGGGGGTGCATAGCCACCCGGTCCCCCACCACTTTGGGCTTAAATAAATATTCAATTCCCCATGAGAGGAGTGCATAAAACACTAAAATAAAAACACCCATCCCCACACTGCTTTTCAGCATGAAAAAAACCGCGGTAGGCACCAGGACCACCCCGATTCCCACAATGGGTAAAAAAGCCAGAAATCCCATGATCACCCCCCACAAAAATGGGGAATTCAGCCCGAGGAACCAGAACAACAAACCACCCGCACATCCCTGGATCAGGCCACCGAGTCCGTTTCCAATTAACACGGCACCGGCCATATCATTGAATTTCTCGTATAATTCTTTGTCATGCTCGTCTTTAAGGGGGGACAGGTCATACAGGTATTGAATAAACCGCTCCCCGTCCATGAGCATGTAAAAGACCACAAGGAGCATCAGGCAAAAATAAAAAACCAAATTGACCAGGTTTGAGGTAATGAACCTGGCCTGCTGGAATAATGAAAAGCCGACCGTCTTTCCCAGATCGGAAACCGGTGCGATCAGTTCATTCCAGGTAATTTGGGTTTCAATCCCCGCCTTTGCCAGAAGGTCATTGATCCGGTCCAGGGCCTTTGTATTTTCAAGCAGAACAATTAACTGGTCTGAAAACACAGCGTCCCTGGCCATGTTGTATAATCCCAAAGCCTCTTTTGAGAGAACTCCAACAAAAAAGACAACTGGTATAAAAACTACAAAAAAAACAGCTAAACAGGTAAGAACAGATGCCAGCTTAGGTGACATCTTGGAGGCCAGCCGTCTGAATACCGGGCCGAAAATTCCTGTGATCACAACCCCCAGAATAATACTGGCAAAAAAAGGGGCAATCAGTTTGCCCACAAGAAATATGGATATGCAAAACAACGCCAGGAAAAAATAAAACACGGCTCTCTGAAAAATAGTCTGCTCCAAACACTCACCATCTGCTGCTTTAAAAAAGAAAGCCTGAAAAAATCAAAGGCTTAAAAAACCATGTAAAGCCGCAGCATGCAAGACAAACTATTCTGCACGGCTACGGCTTTACGCAAAGAAAAGAATTACCCGATGTTAACTGCTAATAATCCCCAGAGCAGCCAGTACAAGCAAAATTTCCCAGATGATAACCTGAGTCCAGTCATGGAAAAAATGGTAAACGATGCCGCCCCCGACAATAGCGGGAACTGCAGTGTAGATCAGTATTCCAAGTTTACGGGGAATATCCATAGTTTCACACCTCTTTATTCAATTCAATTTCAATCATTTACATTGGCAAAAGCCTCAGGGAGTCTTACCATTTTAGGCGTGCCAAGTAAAGCTAAAACTCAAGGGCTTATACGCCCTATTTTTCAATGATCATGGCCATACCCATACCGCCGCCGATACACATGGAAATCAGGCCTGTTCCATACCCTTTTCTTTCCATCTGGTGGATGGCTGTTACCATCTGACGGGCACCGGTGCACCCGATTGGGTGACCAATGGATATTCCGGAACCAAGTTCGTTTGGTTTTTCAACGTCTATATCCAACTCTCTCATGCAACCGATAGCCTGGGCAGCAAACGCTTCGTTGAGTTCGATCATCTCAATATCACCCATGGTCATGCCGGTTTGTTTGAGTACTTTTTTAACTGCAGGAACAGGTCCAAGTCCCATATAGGCAGGATCCAGACCACCTGAGGCAAATCCTTTAACCTTTGCAAGGACATTTAAGCCCAACTCATTGGCTTTGGCCTCGGTCATCATAAGGACTGCAGCGGCCCCATCATTGATGCCTGACGCATTGCCGGCTGTGACGCTGCCGTCTTTTTTAAAGGCGGGACGCAGTTTAGCCATTTTTTCCATATTTGTTTCCATGGGACGCTCATCTTTATCCACCACAATATCTCCTTTGCGATGGCGGATGGTCACAGGAACAATTTCCTTGTCAAACGTACCGTCATGTACGGCAGCGTAAGCGCGGTTATGGGAGAGGACTGCCAATTCATCTTGTTCTTCCCTGGTAATTCCGTATTTTTCCACGATATTTTCAGCAGTCTGGCCCATGTGGTACCCATAAAAAATCTCATACAGACCGTCATAGACCATCAAGTCATGAACCGGACCTGTCCCGGTCAATTCCATACGGTGTCCCCACCGGGCTTTAGGCAATGCCATGGGTGCATTGCTCATGCTTTCCTGACCACCGGCAACAATCACGTCTGCCTGGCCGGACATAATGGCCTGGGCCCCCAACCCAATGGCTTTGAGGCCTGAGCCACAAATTTTATTGATGGTCATGGCCGGGGTTTCGCGGGAAATACCGGCACCCATCATGGCCTGACGGGCTGTATTCTGGCCCTGCCCTGCCTGAAGCACATTGCCCATGATCACTTCATCTATGTAAACATCTTTGAGGTCATCACCGTAATCAAAACCCTTTTTCTCCAGGTCAATCATTCCCTGATCTTTGAGGGTGGCAGGAGAAAACTCATCTTTACACGGGTCCTGAGCCGGTTTAAGCCCTACCCGTTTGAGAACGTCTTTCATCACATAGGTACCCAGATCCACAACAGGTACACTTTTCAAGGAGCCGCCAAAGGAGCCCACCGGAGTTCTGACACCGCTGACGATTACTACATCTTGCATGAACACCTCCAAATATAATTGATTTTTCCTTAGCGAACGGTTAAATAACTTCCAATAGGCTCCATAACAAAGTGACCGATAAAAAACAAGGAAAACTCCATGTGCCTGATTCTCTTTGCTATTGACCTTTCAGACGAGTTTCCGTTTATCCTGGCTGCCAACCGGGATGAGTTTTACGCCCGCCCAACACAGCCCATGGGATTTTGGCCTGACACCCCTGATTTACTTGCCGGCAAAGATCTTGAAGCTGGTGGCACCTGGTTTGGTGTTTCAACGTCGGGACGTTTTGCAGCCCTTACCAATTACAGGGACTTAAGCCAAATCAAATCGAATGCACCATCCCGCGGCGAGCTCATCCCCCAGGTACTGTCTTTTAAGGGTCCGGTTGAAGATTATCTTTCATCGCTTAAAAAAAATTCTGATAGGTACAGCGGGTTTAACCTGCTGGCAGGAGAAACAGATGGCCCGGTATTTTGTTTTTCTAATCAATCAAAAGGATTCGTTGAAGTTCCGCCTGGCATCCATGGACTGAGCAACCACCTTCTTGACACCCCTTGGCCAAAAATAAAAAAGGGTCGTAAAGAATTTGAAAGAATCCTCACAGCAGATCCCATGGACAATAAAGGGATTTTTGCAATGCTTGCCGACAAGAACAAGCCAAAGGACGACCAATTGCCCGATACTGGGGTGGGTCTTGAATGGGAGAGGATTCTATCCCCCTTATTTATCCAAAGCGATACCTACGGAACAAGAAGTTCCACTTTAATGCGTATCAATTGTGACTATGAAATTGAAATCATTGAGCGGACCCATGTCATAGGTTCTGAAAATGGCACAGAAGATCGCATTTTTGCCCTTGCCCCATAACTTCATATACTGGACAGATTGACAAACCGTGAATTTAAGATCAGAATAATAGTCCTTTAAACCCTGCAAAACAAAGACACCATATGGATACCAACGTTGTTGTAGCCGGATGGGGCCAAATTACCCAGCCCAAAAACTTGATTGAAAAACCTGCCAAGACACCCATGGGAATGATGGAAGCGGCCAGCCGTGCTGCTGCTAAAACTTTGAAGGCCCCGGAACAGATCTGCAATGTTGACGGTATTCTTGTGGTAAAAAGTCTGAGTGCCTATTATGAAAATCCTGCCGACGAATTAGCAGCCCGCTTAGGCGCATCGCCTAAATTTACCTTTGAATCACGGATTGGGGGGAACTCCCCACAAACCCTCATCAACCGGGCTGCAGGCATGATCGCCAGAAACGAATTGAATATGGTGCTGGTAGCAGGAGCTGAAGCCTACGTCCCCAGAAGCCGGAATACAAAAAAATTAGACAGCGCCCTGTTGCAGGGTCTTCCTGAAGGATATGACGGAGATGATGCCTCGGGTGTCACCCCTTTGGAGGCCCGGTATGGTATCGAGCACCCCATGCAGGGATTCCCATTATTTGAAACAGCCCTCTGGGCAGAATCCGGGCTTGGGCTTGACATCTATCTAGAACAGGTGGCTCAGTTTTGGTCTTCGTTCAGCCGGGTAGCGGCCAGCCATCCCTATGCATGGAGCAAACAGGCCAAAACGCCCGAAGAAATTATAACCCCTACGACCTTGAACCGGCCCATTGCCTTTCCCTATACCAAATACATGAACTCCTTTGTAACCGTGGACCAAGGTGCTGCCATAATTCTTATGTCAGAAGAATATGCAAGTATCCATGGATCTGCACAAGGCCGGACCGTCTTTTTTTGCGGGGGAGGCTATGCTGAAGACCGCCAGCCTTTCATGATCCAAAAAACCGACTTTACATCAAGTCCACCGTTAAAGGCAGCAGTGGATAAAGCTTTGGATCGGTCCGGTTTCAGCTTATCAGACATGGATTGTTTTGATCTATATTCCTGTTTTCCCTGTGCTGTTACCATTGCTAAAAAAATGCTCGGCATTCCTGCCGACGATCCAAGAGCGTTGACTCTTACCGGGGGATTAGGTTTTTTCGGTGGCCCTGGCAATAACTATAATTTGCATGCAGTGGCCACCCTGTGTGAAATGATCTCAACCAGTAAAGTTAAAACAGGCCTGACAACATCCCTGGGCTGGTTCATGCAGAAGCATGCTGCAGGTATTTACTCTGCACTCCCACCCAAGAATGCTTTGGGAGACATGGACATTCGGGACAGGGAAGACTTTCTGGCCGGGCCGGAACCCATCGAGATCGACCCGAACCCAACCGGACAAGGGATTATCGAAACGTACACAATTGTATACAACCGAAACCAGTCCCCAGCTTATGCAGTACTTTATGGAAAAACAAAAAAAGGGTTGCGCTTCATAGCGCGTACCAAGAAATCCCCGGATGTGTACCAACAGTTGTCAACAAACAATATGGTGGAAAAACCCGTGAACCTCTCCTTCGATAAAGAGAAAAATCTGAATATAGCAGTATTGGTATAGAGCCGACTCTATACCAAGTCTCAAAATAAAATTCCGATTGGCACTGGTGAACAAGGGTATCCCATGTAACAAAAACCGGCTCGTTAGTTTTAAAACGCGGCGGCCGATTTTTTTCAAAAATCTGCCTGATGCCGTCTTCTTAGAACTAACGAGCCCAAGTG
>JAKSAU010000141.1 GCA_022361535.1 Desulfobacterales bacterium | reverse complement strand
GCCGCGCGCATGGCCTCGGCCGGTTCCAGACGGATCACACGATCCACGCCGCGTAAGGTTCCCAAGATACAAGCCACTGTCGCGAGTGACAATCCCCCCAGCATCAATCCCGGATAGAAGTGGTTCTCTAGACGCGGGAAGGAAAAGAAGGCCAGATAGAGCTTTGCCATCGCGGCACCGAACCAGTAGCCCAAGGCACAGCCCATCAGACCACCCATCAAGCCCGTCACGAGACCGAACTTCAAGAAGTGACGTTTTAAATCGCGATTGGCATAGCCCAAGGCTTTGAGCGTCCCAATCACGCTCCGCTGCTGTTCCGCCAAACGAATCATCAAGACATTCAATACCAAGCCCGCCACGACTAAGAAGAAGGTGGGAAAGATAAAGGCCATCGACCGATTCTGATCCATCTCGGCCGACAGGGTCATATGCGAGAACTGATCGGCACGCGGAATGGTGATAAACACCCCATAAGGATCTAATCGATCCGACAGCGCTTGCAACACCGCCTTCTCGCGTTGCTGCATGCGCACATCGGGTGTAAACGTCCCGGTGACATTATTACAAGCCCCCGAGAAACCAAAGGTATCCTCAGCAAAACCACGCTTCATATAGAAGAGGCCGTAATTCTTGGGATCATCTACCATACTACCCGGCGAGGTCAAGTACACAAACTCCGCACTAATCGCCGTGCCCACCATGATCAACTCCTCACGTCGTTCGTTCATCACGACATGTAAGCGATCCCCCGGTTGTAAACCACGCGCTTTCGCAAACTTCTCCGAGACGATAACCTCGTTGAGACGGTCCTGTGTAAAATAACTCCCCTGCCGCATCACGATCCCATTGAGGACGGGCTCCGGTTCCTCCGGCAGTGACAAGACCATGGCACTGACCGGCTCCACCGCCCCCTCTAAATCGACGACCACCTTAAACTGCAAACGATCGCGGATTTCCGACACCCCGGGAATACGTGTCAAACGATGCACCTCCTCCACCGGTGCCTTCTTCAAATCGATCCAGAAATCCGCAAAACGACAGGTCGAATAATACTGACTCTGCGCGACGCGTAGATTGAGGTAATTCGACATCATACCGATGAAGCAACCGATCCCTACCGCAATGATAG
>JAKSAU010001190.1 GCA_022361535.1 Desulfobacterales bacterium | reverse complement strand
TATTTTTTCATTTCAGTATTGCAATTAAATAAAAATCAAAATAGTCTTCAACTTTCTTGGCTGTTGTATAATACCCAACCAATCTCCTTCTGGTTGGGCATCTTTTAATCTTTCATGATACGCATATCATAATTATTAGGAATAAAAATGAAGATTCTATGCAAATTAGCAGTAATCATTTTACTTGCAGTGTTCTCATCCAATATCTGTGCAAACGAGTTAGAGATGAGGACTGAGATTCAAAATAATGTAAGAATTCTCTTTGATCATGAAAATTTTAATGAGTTAGATTTAATTGCCGAAAGATATCGAAATTCAAGTGAACGTACAAGCAGTGGTCTTTGGAAACTGACTCTATTTTATTCTGGTTTTGATAAAATCACTAGAACACATACTAAAGATGAGCGTTACTGGGATTATGTGAAAGCTAAAGCTGATAAATGGGTTAAACACAATCCAAAATCGCCTGCTGCTAATATCGCTAAAGGCATTATCTTAAAAGGTTATGCCTGGATGATCAGAGGCGAATCTTGGGCGTCTGAAGTTCCTAAAGAGGCATGGAAGCCTTTTAAAGACAATTTACAAATTGCACATAAGCACATGATAGACAGTAAAGACACAGCTTCATTTGATCCTCATTGGTATGTAGTGACTGCGCATATTAAAACAGGATTAAATGAGGGTACATCTTCTTTTAAACAATTTATTAATGAAGGGTTAGACAAGTATCCAAATTATTATGATATATATTTTGCAGCTATTTACTACTTAGCCCCTAAATGGCATGGAGATAAAAAAGAGATTGAACGATTTGCAAATGCTGCAGTTGAAAGAACAAAGAAGAATGAAGGGATGGGAGTTTATTCAAGGATCTATTGGTCTGCATCTCAGGTCCAATATGACGAACGACTATTTATGGAGTCAAATGTTGTATGGACAAAAATGAGAGAAGGAATATTCGATATTATTAGCGCTTATCCAGACTCATGGAATATTCAAAATTTTGCCTTTTTTGCATGCCTTGCAAAAGATAAAGAGACTACTCGACTTTTGATGGATAAAATGTATGGCCCGGCTATAGGTAGTGCTTGGAAGAAAGAGGAATATTATAACTACTGTAAAGAATATGCATATACTTCTCCTGAATAACAACAGCACACGAAAAATATACACAGAGCCCCCTAACTTTTCTTTAAGGTGAAAAAGTTAAGATCTTCCCAAACAGTTTGAAGTTGCCGAGGCATTAGCCACTCTCAATGGGGACCTTCAAAAAATCCCCATTGAGAGGTGGCGGTAATAAGCCTTCTCGGATATATTTTTAACGCCAATCAAAAATATGTCTAAAAGGAGAACTTATGACCGCCAAAAAGAAATTAGCACACAAGAGACTGACATTGCTACAGCTTGCTGAAAAACTTGGGAACGTGTCCAGAGCTTGCAAAATGCATAAAGTATCCAGAAGCCAGTTTTACGAGTATAAAAGGTCCTTTCAGGAGTTTGGACTCGAAGGATTGATTGACAAACCACCGATCCCAGGGCCACACCCGAATGAATTATCTAAGGATATTAAAAATCGCATCGTCGATCTGTCTTTGGAACATCCGGCTTTTGGGCAGCAGAGAATAGCAGACCAGTTGGCCCTTGAAGGCATCAGTGCCTGCCCGACTACTGTCCGTAATGTCTGGATAAAAGCCGGTATGGAAACAAGATATAAACGTTTGTTGAAGTTGGAAGAATCCTTGGCTGATAATAAGTTCAAATTAACTGAAACGCAGATCCGGCTGCTTGAGAAGTCCAATCCTGAGTTCCGTGAACGCCATGTGGAAAGCCATTACCCAGGCTATCTACTTTGCCAGGATACTTTCTTTGTTGGACGTCTTAAAGGTGTTGGTCGCATTTATCTCCAGGCAGTTGTTGATACCTATGGCAGTTATGCTTTCGGTAAATTGTATACCAGCAAAAAGCAGGAAACTGCTGCAGATATACTTTATGACAAGGTGCTTCCTTTCTATCAGCAAAAAAATCTGACTATCGAGCATATTTTGACCGACAATGGTACCGAATATAAAGGCCGACCCATGATTCATCTCTATGAGATTTTTCTTGAGTTCAATGATATCAAGCATCGTTACACAAAAGTTGGGAATCCTAAGACCAACGGTTTTGTTGAACGGTTCAACAGGACTGTCCTTGACGAATTTTTTAGGACAGCATTTCGGAAAAAACTATATGATTCTGTTGCTGCTCTTCAAGAGGATCTGGATAAATGGCTTAAGCAGTATAATTACGAACGCCCCCACCGGGGATATCGGAATCAAGGGCGCCGTCCATTTGAAACTTTTGAAAAGGGTTTGAAAGTTAGAGAGCAAATGAAAAAGGAAGCAGCTTAACTGCTACCCGAGAAGGCTGACTGTCCGGGAGGTAGTTGACTTTTACACATTAATGTAGAAGACATTTTATAACCTTGTAGTTTTTTATTCACTCAATCTTTGTACTTTCAATCTGATATAACCTGTCCCTTCTTCAAATTGAAAGTTCAGAAATCTTTCCGTAATTGTGATGTAAGTTGCTCGTCATTAGTCTC
>JAKSAU010000532.1 GCA_022361535.1 Desulfobacterales bacterium | reverse complement strand
GTGAGCTCGGGGGGCGAGAAGGTCATTAAGTTTTCCATCTCCATGCCCGGCCCATCGGGCACGATACGCGTTCTGGCGATTCGGCAACGCCGATCGGTCGACTCCGAGGGCGGTGTCATACTCGTATCGACTCTGCGAGAGGCGACCATGGAGTATGAGATTCGCCACGAGTTGAATCAACGCGAACAGTTCGAGGGCATTCTCCTGGGAGTTACCGCGGAGTTCGTCAATCGCAGTTCTCGAGAGATCGAACACGCCTTTTCCGGCGTCCTCGCCGCGGTGACCCAAGCCCTGGGCGCGGGCATCGGGCTCTTTTTCGCCTACGACCGAACGCGTCGGAACCTGGAGGCCGAAAGCGCGTGGGTCGTAGACGGTGATCCCGAGGAGCTGTCGGCTCGAATCGGGACGGTCGAGACCGATGCGACACCATGGTGGGAGCCGATCGGTCGTCAGGAGGCCTTTCGAGAATCGCGCGTGCGCACGCCCTTTCTCGATGCTCGGTATACCTCATACGCCGTCTATCCCGTGCATACGCAGTACGAGACCCTCGGCGCGCTCTTTTTTGCCTCCACCGGGGACGAGGTCGTAGAGCGCTACGACGACAGCCTCCACGTGATGAAGGTCGTCGCGCTCTTGTTCGCCAACGTCCTGGTGCGGCGAGAGATCGAGAAGCTGCTCAACAACTATTCGATCAATCTCGAGAAGAAGGTGCAGGAGCGCACTCAGGATCTGAACGTCGCGTATGAAACGCTCAAGCAGACGCAGAGCCAGCTCCTGCAGGCCGGCAAAATGGCCTCGATCGGCCAACTCGCCGCCGGTGTGGCACATGAGATCAACAATCCGGTGGGATTCGTCAAGAGTAACCTACACAGCCTGAAGGAGTACGCCGACGACCTGCGAAAACGGGTCGGCGCGACGCACGACGACCTTCTCGACGAAATGGATGAGATCATCGCCGAGAGCATCGAGGGAACGCGGCGCGTCGACGCAATCGTAAAGAATCTACGCACCTTCTCGCGTATGGATCGCGGTGAGCGCAGCCTCGGGAACATCAACGATCTTCTGGAAAATACCCTTGCAGTGATCTGGAACGAACTGAAGTACAAGGCCGAGATCGTCCGGGACTACGGCGAGATCCCGGAGATATACTGCTCCACCGACCAACTGAATCAGGTGTTCGTCAATCTACTGGTGAACGCGGCCCAGGCCATCGAGGAGCGAGGAGAGATACACATCCATACCGGGCTCGACGAGGGCGTGGTGATGATTCAAATCGCGGACACCGGTCAAGGTATCGATCCGAACGACCTGGAGCGCATATTCGATCCCTTCTTTACGACCAAAGATGTGGGACAGGGGACCGGGTTGGGGCTCTCGATCGTATACGACATTATTCGCGCCCACCACGGCACGATCTCCGTCGACAGTACACCCGGGGAGGGTACCGTGTTTACTATCAGCCTCCCATCCGAGGCTGAGCCAACCAACCAGCTCGCCGACGCGGTTATGTGACCGGCGCCACCTGTGGTACGAGTCCCCCTTATCGCCG